>WIAF01000006.1 GCA_014055465.1 Nitrospira sp. CR1.1 | reverse complement strand
AAGGATTAGCACGCTATCTGACGTTCTACAACCAGACCAGGCCGCACCAGGCGCTTGACGGCCACACACCCGATGGAGTGTACTTTGACCACCTACCGACACAGCACACCGCTGCATAGGTAGAACACCGCCAGGCTCCACCTAAGAAAGAAAACATTCTGTCTAACCAACCGGGGCCACCTCTGGCTCTCCTCTCGTTGTAGTCCGAACACCGTACAGTTGGGCAACTATTCGATTGCCGCTCCGAACACTCCAACCATCCTTCCTCAGACTCCAACGGCTTACTATTTCTCACCTGAGGATACATCTCGTATCCGAATCGATATACCAGCATTCATCCGGTTGTTCCGCTGCTGATCTCGCCGATAAACGAGTAGTCTTCGTAACTGTGCGATGCACCGTTACTCTGCTGTGTTCGCGTCGCTTCCGTTGGCTGGCTAGAAAGACGGCCCGATCTTTGCTGCTCTTCCGTAGGAGTTGTGGCGCGAGTTCGACAATACCGTCCTGAATGCACACCAAAATCGCACCGTACTGAACGAAGGAGGACAACCTGGCGAACCTCATGCGTACTGCCAATCCAACCCTCAATGATTCTACCTTTAATGAGGTGATCGATGAACATCTCGCCCACGGCACCATCCCGATAACGTTCGGGTTCGAAGTTGTCGGGAAGTATTCCTGTGACTCGATCTCAATAGTTGAGCTCGCGTATCTGATTGGATACGCGCTGTATCATTTTAGGTTTCTTCCGACGGTTCTCCTTATTGCCGAACTACGATGAAGTACTGAATGGCTAAGAGATTTGTTGCAGAGCCTCTTTCTCAATATGAGAGGGGCGTAAGCATGTATTTTGCTTGCTCCCAGGGCAGCGCGTGTACGACGCACTGACAGAAAGCACTCCATTCGCATTACACGTTGGAGAAAGGTCAAGACTATGCTTAGACGGGTAAACGCGTTCACCATTCTTGTCATCGCTGTATGCTGTCTCGCGGCACCAGCCCAGGCTATTGATCTTCCCGCGAAGGACAGTTCTCCTTCTGAGCCAGAAATCCAGGCCCTTCCCCGTGTCCTATTTATGATCGCGGAACAGAATATTGGACAGGAATTGGCCATCTTTTGGTGGAGTTGGTTTGGCCAGGGTGGTTCCCAGTTCGTGGGGCAAACGGTCGATATGGCCGTCAGTGAATCAGTCTTGAAGGAGGCATTCTTGGGACAGGGGTTCGACGTCATCGATATTTCTACTAAGACCGGGACGATAGAAATTTCCAATGCCTATCGTGTGGCTGACCTGACGAATGCGGCTGTCAGGTCCTATGGCAATAAGTTTGATGCCGACATTGTGGTTACTGGGAAGGCCTTGGCGAAAGAAGGTCCGCGTACGCCAGGAAGCAGTGTGGGGTCCTACCTCGCCGATATCACCTTATCGGCCATCCGAGTGGATACCGGCCAAGTCCTGAGTTCCGCTCGTGGGCATGGAGTTGCGCGTCATGTGGCGCAACATAGTGGAGGGAATGAAGCCCTCGCTCGTGCCACCCAGGGCGTGACCGACAGGTTCATGTCTCAAATTACGTCGAAATGGTCTTCGAGGCCAGCTTCGGGATCCAGGAAGCCTTCCGAGGCGAGTCCTAGTGACAAGATTTCCGGTAGGGGCGATCACGGCCTACCCGATAGAACGACGAACGTTCGTTAATTCACGACGCAATAGAGAGGTAACCTATGCGCAATGAGTTGCCATGCAGATATCTCAGGACGATCCTGATGATAGGACTGGGTCTTTCTTTGACCGCGTGTCTAAATCTTCCTTCAAATGTCACCCCCAATGCCTCGAATCCGATCAGGGAAGTGGCGATCTTACCCTTTGTTAATAATACGAACGACGTTGCCGGCCCGGACTATGTTCGGACGAAGCTCGCGGAAGAGCTGGTTCGGCACGCCTATGCGGTCAAACCACTAGGAGAGACTGATGTGTTGTTGCGTGACCAAATGGGAATAACCATCGGTACGCAGTTGGACATGGCTACACCTCAGCAATTCGGTGAAGCTTTGGGTGTGGATGGAGTCATGTATGCATCGTTGGAAGATTTTAGTCACAACGTATATGGGGTGACGAACAACAAGACGGTGCGCATTCGAGCCAAACTTGTTGAATGCAAAAGCGGCGCAGTCATCTGGTCGGATGGCATCGGCGTAAAAAATACCTCGGGGGTTGCCGGTGGGTTCTCCAATGAAGGCAGTGGAAACGGGGATGATCTTCCGCCGCTATTCGGCACTCCAATCAACACACGATGGGAACGGCAAGCGGGTGTGAATACAGGACTCAGCGGTGGAGGCCTTTTGGTAGGAGCCGTGGCGGGCTTGACGGAAAAGATTGCTACGAAAGCCGCTAGCGCACCCATGTTTTTTGAAACGACCACCGCCGTGAGGGGCATTCTTCAGGGGATTCCGGCCGGCTCCTATTCGGGAAGTACTCCCTAAACCAGTCTCTGCGCCTTGAGGTCAAGCCACCAAGCGATTGTAGAGTAGGATCGATGCAAATAATTTTCGCCAAAGGAGATGCACTGTGAAACGTCTAATGTTATCCCCGCTCGCGATTGGACTGCTCGCTTCGGTCATCGGATGCCAAGCCCAGATGACCGGCCAGGTCAAGGATGATGCCAGTGTGACTGGACAGCCTCAGAAGCTCGAAGCTGCCGGAAAAAACTATACTGGGCCACAATACACGATCGGTCTCGTGAGTTTTGCGAACAAGACCCCGTCGAAGGTCTTGGGCGTGGGCGAGGCTGCAACTGACATTCTGCGGACGATGCTCAAAAGCTCGGGGTTGGAACCCATCGACATTAGCACCTCTGCCATGCAGCAGCAGGAAGAACTGATCAAGCTTCAGCAGACTGGGGCTGTCAAAACCGGAAAGAAAGATGCAGCCGAAGGTTTTGATTCCATCGACTATAGAATACAAGGGGCCATTACCGGCTATTCGGAAGCTCAAGAAGGAACCGATTTGCTTGTATATCAGAAGAAAGCTCAGGTCGCGCGGGTGCAAGTTGATTATTCTCTCATCGATGTGGCCACAGGGCGGAGTCTGGTCGCAGAATCTGGAATGGGCGAATACCGCAAGGAAACATCGGGGGCATTAGGTTTGGGGTCTCGATCATCCGCTGACGCTGGCCTCCGTGATGGTGCCCTCAGAGACGCGTTCTCAAAGGCGATGGAAAAGATGATTGCGAAACTTAGCTCTCAACCTTTTCAGAGCCGAATCATGTCTGTGGAGGGCTCCGAAGTACTGATCCGTGCGGGAGAAAAATCGAAGCTGTCCGAAGGGACCAAGTTGGCCGTCTATCGGGCGGGAAAAGACTTGATTGATCCGGAGACGGGACGCTCTCTTGGGAGAAAGGAAAAGCAGATCGGAGAAATTGTCCTCGTGAATCACCAAAATGAACGCGTCTCGGAAGCGAAAGGGGCCGCGACAGCAGGGTTCGAAGTGGGAGATGTTGTTCGGGTAATGAAATAAGTCCTCGCATCTACAAACGGAATAGACTGCCTAAGATCTAACGACTTGACAATATCTGAGGCATCCCATGGCGATGTTCTAGTGATGGCGGTCTATTGAGTGATCGGTCTGGTACTTGTGCCCCTGGGTGATAGCTCACCCAGGGGTAGAGGGCAAGAGACCTGTGAGCGTACGGTGGTGTTCCTTCCGAAGTAGCCCCAGAAATGCTGTAAGAATTTGCTATGTCTCTGCAGATCTGCACTCCTTTCCTTCTCAGGACATTCGGAATCACGTATCCTAATGGAATGGACCCATCCCTCTAAGTTTGTCATGATGGTGATCCTGCGAGTCCACCACTTCACCGAGGAGGGAACCATGAGCCTGACGACGCTGCTGATCGACATCGCAAAGAACGTCTTTCATGTATACGGGGGTGATGCCGCTGAGAAAGCCGGGTTTCAGAAACGGTTCTCGTGGGTGGCCTTGATCAAGTTTATGGCCAGGCGGCGCGAGTACAACGATGAGCCACCGAAAGCAGCATTGGGCGGCCTGACACTTGCCGCCTATGCTAGGCAATTGGCTAGAAAATCGGGTACAGTCGCATCCGGACTCCAAACGTAGCTGCTACTCAAGACGGAGGGACGTCGCTCCGTCTTTAACACGGCAAATCTGTGTGATTCGGAGACAGCGTTTCACTTTTCCTGAGCCTGAAACCTCGCTTCCATATGCCGCCTGAGAACTAAATCTGTTTGATAGTGAGCAACCTGAAATCGCTCACCAGTCGCGTCATACTTGGCTTCGACCTCATCCCAAACTGGCGTGGCTTCCTGCTTGGCACAGAACGCTTCGAGGGGTGTCTGGCCGTTCAAGGAGCCATGAGGCCGAGCCCAGTTGTCATCGTGTTGCCACTCGGCCAACCGCAACTCCACGTCAGGCGTTCGCGGATCAGTCACTGCCCAGAATTCCTCGCGGTCGGTTTTCTGCGAGCGTTCAACTTTGCCAATCACATGCGGAGAGGCCGGTCGATTGGGGCGGAATTTAATGCAGTGGTCCATGAGCACTGCTGCACCGCCACCGCGAAGAATTCTCGGCCACGGTCAGTTTGGACCCGCTGCACCGGAAACGGCATTTCTTCGATGACCCGCTCCAAGAAGAGCAGCGTATTGGCCGCGGTGCATCGAGGGAACACGCCCAGCACGCGATAACGAGTGCAGTCATCGATGGCCGTGTATTGATAACATCCCGGCGCAATCTTGCACGTATCCAGCTGCACGCGGTCCCCCGGAATCGGTCGGGCATACCGGTGTCGTGTCTTCTGCCGAGCAGGGCGCACCAGTGGGGGCATGTGATTGGTGACCAGGACTTTGTGAATGGAGTCGAGCGAGAGGTTGATCTCATGTTGGCGCCGCAGCTCGTGTTGGATCCGGCGAGCTCCTAACTTCCGCTCCCTCCGCAGGCTGAGAATCAAGGCGCGCTCGCGGTCAAAAATACGTCGGTTTGGAGATTGGGTGGGACGGCGGCTGCGACTGACCAGGCCGGCCTCACCGGTTTCTTGGTATCGGCGGATCCACTTGCGAAGTGTCGGATAAGAGATCCCGCATCCACGGCATACAAGACCTGCATCTCCCGTTTCCTGATAGAGCTGTACCCACCGTAGTCGCTTGCGCAGATCAGCATTCATCCGGGCAGTTGACGTGAAACGATGTGTGCGAATCACACATCTGATTTCAGAGGAGCACTACAATTGCGCGTATCTAATCGGATACGTGGTGTATCAATTTGGTTTTCTCCCAGTCTCTCTTCTGATTCTCTAAGTCCGGCGAAATGATCGCAGATTGGAGAATCGCTTCAAAAACTCTTTGTTATCGAATCAACTCCTAGATGCGCAGATACCCAAACTGAGGGCAAGCATGGGCTGGACGTCGAATGCGGAGCCTGAGGAAGAATTGATCCTTCCCCGGCTCTCCCGTCTATTCTTCAACCAATTCCACGCGCCGATTCTTGGCCCTTTCCTCTTCAGTCTTGTTCGGGGCCACCGGCGCAGCAGATGACACTCCTACTGGAATAAGCCGGTTCTTCTCCACCCCATACTTCGCCACCAGAGTATTCACCACGGCCTGTGCGCGGCGCTGGGAGAGATCCAAGTTGAAAGAATAGGTGCCCACGTTGTCGGTATGACCGACGACAAGCAATTTTAGGGCAGGGTGAGTCTTGAGCAATCTTGCTGTCTCTTGCAAAGTCGGATCCGACTCTGGCATCAAGTCCGTTTTCTTGGTATCGAAGTAGATACCATAGAGTGCGACGCGTCCGTTCGCAGCAATTTCCTCTGCCATTTCTTGTGCCGGTATTAACCTGTTAGTTTCCATAGGCTTCTCAATAATCACATGCGCGTATAGAAGCGTCTGTCCTTGTTCGGAACCAACATGTGGATCGCCGAGAGAAGCGAAGGAATACAAGACAACATATATGTTCCCTTCGGGACGAGGTCGCTTCCAAACATTGAAGCGAAAGTCACTCCCATATGCACGATCGAACTGTTTACTGATGTAGAAAATCCTTTCCGCCTCTGTTCCCGTCGAGGCATAAAGGCTCACGTACCCCTGCTTCTTCAAATCTTCTTGGTAGTTCCGCATTACCTCCAGGGTGGAGCGTCCTTGCGGAATTGAATACATAATGCGCGTGATATCGCCTTCAAGGTGCGCTGACTTTGTAAATTGCTCTCCTCTATATGTGGCATCCGACATTTCTTTGTCCAAAGGCACAACATACTCGTCGAATACCTTGTGATCGTACTGAAGAATTGAGGCACCCATGTATCGTTTTAGCAAGGGATGATCCTTGCTGTCCTTCACATCCGCCGCACCGACTGCGGTAGACAACGAGATCAGGGCTACCAATATCCCCACGACTATCAGTCGAATGTTCATGCTCGATCCTTTTTCCGAGTTACTGGCGATGATGAGTACATGTCATCAAGCCTTCATGCTTTTCAGTGAAGGCACGTCGCTCTTGATGACATGAGGTTGTCGAGCCAGCCGCCAAGCGGATTTTGTCAATTACGCCCCAGCTCCGTATCGATTGTTTTCGGGGTCTCCTGCTTTGCAGACCCAGTAATAGAAGAGGATGATTCCCACGACAGTCATGGGGATCGGCATCCACCATCCGCTCCGGCTCACGTCATGCAACCGGCGAGCGGTAACCGCTATCCTGGGCAACACGATGGCCAGATATAACATGACAACAAAGGCAGTGACTCCATCCTCTGAAAGCCCCAACATTGCAGCCAATACCCCCGCAAAGAGGGAGAAGCACGCACTTGCGAGAATTTGAAAAAGAGACAACCACCAATATTCTGATCAAGTCGCCCGTCCTTTGAAATCCGCGTACTTTTTAATGCACGTTGAGATGGATTGTGAAAAGGTCATGGCTCCTCCTTGGGTTCTGGAGATTGGTGTGCATTGCTACGGTTAGTAAGCTCTCAATGGTCATTCAATGTTGTCCTCCCAATAGCCAACACAGGTGCACCCCCGTCGAGGTATTTGCCAAAAATCTAGAAGGCACTGAAAGTTCAGTGTGCAAGATGCATGCGTGACCGGCATGGAGCAAGTCATGAATGAGGCACTGTGCGGGGTGAAGAAAAACTTGTGCGGGAAGAGCAACGTAGAATGCGTATATTTTTGTTCTCAATCGACGAATAGTGAGGATGTCACGAAGGGAAGGGAGTGAACGTTATCCAATACGATACATATATCTATTGAGATGGATACAAAGAAGGGTCGTGCCGATGGAACATCCGTGGGTGCAATGACGCGATCGGATTGCGAGAGATGGTGGACGGCTCTATCAAATTCAGAATCGGACGCGGGCCAGACTCGTCTTTGTGGAAGGTCGGGTGGATGAGCTGGGTTGCTTGCTCTATCACACGCCACTTGACCTATCCGCGAGGGCTTCAATGAATCGGAAATCCCAAGTCTGGAAAGAGGCTGCATTTCTCATGGCCGGATACATCTAGGTATTGCTTTTGATTCCCCTTTGCTCTAGACATATGCGCGCGAATTTTCTGTCTGGAGCAGCCTGTGATGATTGCCAAATTACTCGTGCTCTTGTTCGTTTTACTATCACCCCCAGCGTACGGGCTGGATCCCGCTCGCAGGGACCCCCCTGCGGCAGATGATGCCCAGCAAGAAGGGGTCTGGGTGACTGTTGAAGGAGTTGTACTGTTTACTGATGAGTACACGATCAGTGAGGTCAAAGCTCGATCCCGAAATGAGGCACGCAGATTGGCGGTTGAGAAGGCCGTGGGGCACTTTGTCCGAGGGAGCACGGTGGTCTACAACTATGTGCTGGCCGAGGACTTGGTTCAATCGGTCGCACGCGGCCTCGTGGTTGAGGAACAGATTCTCGAAGAGGGTGTGCGGGAAAGCGTGCATGAATCCGGGACGAAGGCGCTCTTCTATGTGACGAAGCTCAGGGCGAAAGTGCAGCGGGTCCACGCGGAACACAAAGAGCATTTTAGGGTCCAAGGAATCTTAAATAAGACGGTGTTCCATTCCAAGGACGAGATGCAAGTTCGCGTGACCTCTTCGCGGGACGCCTATCTCTATATTTTCAATATCGGTCAAGACAACTCAGTGACCGTTCTGTATCCCAATCGGTTTGCGCAAGACGGTTTCATCAGTGCCGGGAAAGAGTTGGTATTTCCTGATGACAAGCTCCGGGCCGTCGGAATTGTACTCCGCGTTGTGCCACCTCCCGGTGCGGCAAAGGCCACTGAACGCATTAAACTGATCGCAGTGACGCATAAGACCGATTTCATCAAAGATCGCTTTAAGGAGGGAATCTTCCAGGTGTATGACGGCAAAGACACAGGGCTCATCACAGACTTATTGAAAGCATTGTCGGCATTGGATGATTCCGAGTGGGCGGAATCAACCATCGCCTATGAAGTGAACCGGTAACTGAGGAATCTTGATATGACAACTCGCATCACTCAAAGGCTTGCCGGCATTATGACTCTTATTCTTGTATGTGCGGAATTGTCGGGCTGTTCACCGACAAACCTATCGTTGCAAGCCTCCGCTGGTCCCATGAAGCTCAAAAAAATGCCATTATCTGCTGCGCTGGTGATTCCGGACTCACTCAAACAGGCTCACCGTGTTCATGAAGTTCCCTGTGCGGGGAACTATTCGGTTCCCACTGGGCTAGAGCTCGAAAACGCACTGATAGGTGCGTTTTCGCAAGTATTTGACTCTGTGGAGACCATCACCGACAAGAAGCATGCGGCTGGCAATTACGATGTAGTAATAGAAGTGACTGAGCCCGAGCTTGAGATTGATGGCCACTGCCTGACGAGACGCTTTCTTTACCTGACGGGTCCTTTCTACCTCTTCTTTGATCCGACAGATCGATTTGAAGGGCAGGGTCTGCTCCGTGCGACGGTGACGGATCGCAATGGCCAAATTCTTCACGAGGAAGCGTTTAAGTCACAGCGAATTACCAAAGATTCCATGTTCGCGACAAGTTCAGATCGGACCAACGCAGCGGCGGCCGTTCTGCGTGATTCCTTGGTTGATACGGTCATGCAAATGACCCGGGGAGTCGTCGGCTCGCCCCAGATGGTGGCGTATGCGCGTAAAGTTATGAAACCGGCTGGCGAAAAAGGGCAGCGACCTGTGGCTCAGATAGTGCCCCCGAGTGACGTCGATGTGCCCCCACCCTCGGTGGGCAAGCCGCATCCAAATCGGTTTGCCCTTGTCATCGGCATAGAACAATACCGGCAAGGGTTAGCTTCCGTGGAGTTTGCATCTCACGATGCCCGTGTTATGAGAGACTATTTGACGAAGACCTTGGGATTCCCCGAGGAAAATGTCGCGATGTTGGTGAACGATCAGGCGGCGAAGAGTGACGTGGAGAAATATGTTGAACGCTGGCTTCCAAACCGAGTGGATGCGAATAGCAGTGTCCTCATCTATTATTCAGGTCATGGCGCACCCAACCCGATCACGCAGGAAGGCTTCTTGGTTCCCTATGATGGGGATCCGACTTTTCTGGAGATCACCGGGTACTCACTCAAGCGTCTCTATGATCAACTCGGGAAGTTGCCGGCGAGAGATGTCGTCGTGATGCTCGATTCCTGTTTCGCTGGAACGGGTGAGCGGTCGGTCATCGCCAAGGGAACGCGGCCAGTTGTGATCAATGTGGAGAATCCTCTCCTCGCTGGCGAAAAAATTGTGGTGCTCACGGCGGGAACAGGGGCGCAAACATCGAGTACCTACCATCAGAAAAGCCATGGGTTGTTTACCTATTTTCTTCTCAAAGGCCTGCAAGGTGCTGCCGACATGAATCAGGACAGCAAGATCGACCTGACCGAGCTGTACGCGTATCTCAAGCCACAGGTACAAGGAACGGCGAGACGTGAATTTAACAACGATCAGGCACCCCAGCTGCTCGGGAACCCTGATGTCCTCCGGAAAGGGATCTCGTTGTTTGAGTTCACGAAGTGATGAGGGATCGCTGTGGGGCACCTCTGATTAATTCTACACGCCGATCAAAACGAAGTGAATTTCCCGTAGAGGAAATGAAATCTTTGTGGGAGATCAAGAAACAATTGGTTCTTCCTGGCAATTAGGAAATATTCATTTGCTTAATCAGCCTCGAAAGATAGGTGGGTTGAAGGCTGAGTAATTTTGCTGCCTGCGCCCTACTTCCGCCTGTTTTGACGAGGGCGTCTCGAATGATGAGCACCTTGTGCTGTTCGACTGAATCATGGAAGGGAAGGTGGTTGGCCGGGCTCTCCTGCTGTTGCAATTCAAGGCTGTGCAATGCAAAGTCCTCCGGCTCCAGCAGGTCCCCAGTTTTCAGCACCACTGCCCGCTCAATGGCATTTTCAAGCTCCCGCACGTTGCCCGGCCAGGCATAACCCACTAATTTCTTCATAGCTGAGGGGGACACATGCAACATGGACCGTTTCATGTCCCGGCAAAGCCTGGCGAGGGACCGTTCGATCAATTGAGGGATATCTTCCTGACGATTTCTCAGTGGCGGGATGGTCAGGCTGACAACATTCAGGCGGAAAAAGAGATCAGCCCGGAAGGCTCCGTCCTTGACAGCCTGTTGGAGGTTCCGATTTGTCGCCGCGACGATACGGACATCGACCTTGATGGATCTGGTTCCTCCCACCCGGTCAAATTCACGGTTCTGCAAGAACCGCAGGAGCTTGGCTTGTAGAGCCGGTTTCATATCGCCGATTTCGTCCAGGAACACTGTTCCCCCTGCCGCCACTTCGAGCTTGCCCAATTTCTGTGCGTGTGCGCCCGTGAAGGCTCCTTTTTCATGACCAAACAGTTCCGATTCCAGCAATTCCTCGGTCAATGCCACACAGTTTACGGGGGTGAAGATTTTGTTTCGTCGGGGGCTCCAGGCATGGATGCAGCGTGCGAACAGGTCCTTGCCGACGCCGCTTTCACCCAGCAGTAGGATCGTGGCATCGCTTTGGGCGGCCTTCTGAGCCGTGGTGAGAACCCGCAGCATTTCCGTATTGACGCTCGAGATGGTTTCGTAGCGACTGTCGACTTCATTCCGTAGGACCTCAACTTCTCGCCGCAGTCCTTCACGTTCCAATGCCTTTTGAATGACGAGGAGTAGCTGCTCCATCTCAAAGGGTTTCGTGATGAACTCCGTGGCGCCCTCTTTCATGGCTTCCACGGCTAGGCAGATCGTGCCGTGTGCAGTCATGATCACAACCGGCAAGGCCGGCCAGTCCTTGCGGAGATGCCGCAACACTTCAATCCCCGTTAGGTGAGGCATTTCAATGTCTAACACCAAGAGGTCCGGGCGATTCTGCTCGATAGCTTGAATGGCGGACTTACCATCGGAAGCTGTGATGACCTCGTAGCCCTTTGTTCGAAAGCCAAGCTTCAGAATCTCGAGAATCGACGGGTCATCATCAGCAACCAACACAATCGGTTTCATGTTGTATCTTCCTTCATTCACGTCCCAATAGGGCAATCGCAGCGGTCTGGCGTCGGACACCATTGTATAAAAGTTAGCGAATCAAATCACCACCTGGAGCGCCTGGAGGGTGATAATAAGCGGGGTGACAAATGAACGGGACAAGCTGATGCTACGGATCTGTATCCTGGCCGCTGAATCGGTGTATTCGTGAGGATATGGTTCTGCCACATTTCGGAAGAGGTTTAGCAAGTTGCCGAAAGATTCGCCTGGTGCGTCATAGCTCACGTTGAGCTCCGCGTGCCGTCTCGCGTCAAAACAAACCGCAGGATGCGCATAAATGCCGTCTTCATAACCCCTCGTTCGTGAAACGTCGTTCGCCTCTTGTAACACCCCGGTTGCGGATTCTAACGAGACACGCTTCACGATTCACGGATGTCGAGAACGCCACTGGCAGACTTCTGGTAGATATTGCTGGTAATTTCCCCGCACGATTTGATTGCTGACCCCGTTTTCTACTTCAGTGAAAGGGCTGGGCTCAGGGGCATGGGAGTTGCCTACTCCATTGGAGAGGCCTACACTCCGGGCTGAATGTGAGGCATGTTCGATGTTGCCAGAATCACAGCCGGCAGAAAATCTCGCACCGCACTTCACGCCGCGGGGAACACCACGACGGGAAGCAGATCTGCGCTTGCTCCATCGCGATCGAGAACTCGATGCAGCCAGACGGGTGAGTGAAGCCCTCTTTCAGCATCTGACGCCTGATGACGTGTCGATCCGTGCCGTCGAAATTGCGTTAGAAGCGGTCGATGCCGAAAGTGGCTCAATTCTTCTTGCCGATCAAGCGACAGAGCAACTCGTTTTTCGACACTCCATCGGGGATAGCCGAGTCAAAGCAGGAACCGCCATCCCGTGGGATAAGGGTATTGCCGGCGAGGTGTTCCGTACCGGCGTCCCGATTGTGATTCGTGATGCCCATGCCGATCCACGGCACAATGCCTCTATCGATGAAATGTTGGGGCATGTGACGCGCGACATGATTGCGTTGCCGCTGAAGCGTTGGGAAGGAAACCCGATCGGGGTCTTTGAAGTTCTCAATAAGCGTGGGGGGCGACTGGACGATGACGACCTGGCTATTTTGACGATCGTGTCGGCAATTACGGCCGCCTCGATTGAGCAGGCTCGTCTGTTTCAAGAGGCCAAGCTGGCTGAGGTAGCGAGAATCGTCGGTGATATCGGGCACGACATCAAGAACTTGCTCATGCCGCTCGTGTGCGGGGCTGGGTTGTTGGAGGGCGAAATGAAAGATCTCGTGGCTAGTTCCGCAGATCCATCCAGCGCGACCGCCAAAGGCACGTTTCAGCTATGTGCCGAAGTGATTCATATGGTGAGAGGCTCGTCCAGACGGATTCAGGATCATGTAGCGGAGATTGCGGATTGCGTGAAGGGATTGAGCTCTCCACCGAAGTTTGCCCCCTGTCGAATTGCCGATGTCGTCGGATCGGTCTATGACACCCTACGATGGCAGGCTCAGGAACAAGGTGTGATGTTGTGCCGTGCAGGGCTGGAGGGTCTTCCGACCATCATCGCGGACGAGCGCCGCTTGTTTAGCGCCTTCTATAACCTCGTGAACAATGCTATTCCGGAAATGTCCGCAGGCGGGACTGTCACGGTAAATGGAGAAGAGGATCCCTCAGGGGCACGGATCCTTCTCCATGTGGCCGATACAGGCCATGGAATGCCGGATGAGGTCAAGGACAGTCTATTTTCGGTTCGGGTCGTGAGCCGAAAAGTTGGCGGCACCGGCCTCGGGACGAAGATCGTCAAGGATGTGATTGATGTGCACCATGGTCGGATCTCCGTGGAAAGCGTCCTAGGGAACGGGACAACATTTCATATTCAATTGCCGATCGTGCAGCCCTAGCCCGGATTCTTCAAGAATATTTGCCGCGGCTTCCGATCCTCTCGCCCGGCGGAGCTTTTCTCGTTCGGCCTCCTCGACGGACTGCCAGTACGCCTATATCGGCCTTACGTGCGAGAAGCCCAGGCGGGCTTCGGTCTCGAACGCCTCGCGCACGATTTACGAATAATCCTGGCTAGAGCCCTGCGAAGGCCTCCACAAAGGATGATCCTTCTTTACCAGAGCACCTTGCTCCAGCGATCGCCCTCTTTGCGAACTGTGATCCGAATACTCCGCATGATTTGATCGGGAGCGACCGGTTCGCCGTTTTTATCGACGAGTTCCTCATGGATCAATGTCGCCGTTGCCCGGTCGTTCTTGATTTCGACATCCTGAATAGAGGTTCTAATGACAGAATAATTGTTGGCCATTATGTCCAAGAACATCTGACGGTCATGGCTGATGTCGGACAGTCGATGCAAGGAGGATACATCCTGCCTCTCATAGGCTGTTTGAAATTCGCTGAGGAGCCGGTCCAGCTGCTGCCGTGACGGAGCGATTGGCTTTTTGTGGATGGGCGGCTGTGGCTCCGGTTTAGGCATGGCAGGTTGTCTGCCTGAATCTTCTGATCTTCGGCGTTCAGATGACGTATCCGGACCTTGTATCCCTTCGTCGCGATCGGATCTAGGGGGGATGTCAATAGTTCGATCTTCTTGAGGAGGTGTGCTTGGCTCCGGCGATCTCGACCATTCGCCGCGGCTCAGAAAAAAAGCGAGGCCCCCTAACACCATAGTTGTCGCCAATGTCACGGTTACAAGGGGAAGCACGTTATATCTTTGCCAGAAGGACTCTGGCAGATGACGAGTTTCCGGCTTGTTTTGTGTTTTCGGCCTTGAGGTGACGTCTGTCTTTCCTTCTGTCACGGCCGGAGCATGGCCTGATCGGTCAACGCCTTTCCGAGGCAGAACATCCGGCTGGGACGGGGATGGATAGGGTGGCGGAGATGCTTGATAGAGTGGCCTTGAAGAGGCAAGTGGCGTCATGCGCGTCTTCGTATGTCTCGCGGTATCGGGAGTCACGACAATGGTGGGTTCCTCTGTGGCTGATTCAGGCGGGGAGGGAAGCGTTTGGAGGCATTCCTTCAGTTGAGTCACGAGGAACCTGGCTGTCGGCATGCGATATTCCGGATCGCGTCGGACCAGATCCTCGATGATCGCTTTGACGAGTGAAGGAATATTGTCGGAAAAGTCCAGCGGGATCTCTTCCTCAGTATCGAGGAGCTTACTTTGGATGACGCTCTTCGGAATGCTCCGAAACGGATGATGCCCGACGATCATTTCGTACAGGACGATGCCGAGCGAATAGAGATCGGCGCGACCGTCAACCTTGCCCCCTCGTGCTTGTTCGGGAGACATATATTCGGGTGTGCCGAGTACTTGGCCGACCGTCGTAATCGAGACTTCATCGAGGGCCGCCGCAATTCCAAAGTCTGTGAGTTTGACCCGGCCGCGGCTGTCGACGAGAATATTGGCCGGCTTGATGTCGCGGTGAACGATCCCTTGATCGTGGGCATAGGCCAGCGCCTCAGCCACTTGGAGCGCGATGTCGAGGCTTGTTCGAAGAGAGACGGGTTTACGGGCTTGCATGAAGGAACGGAGATTGCTGCCCGGACAATATTCCATGACGATGAAAGGCGTGCCGTGTTCTTCCTCGACTGCATGGATAGTCACGATATTGTGGTGGTCCAGCCGTGCCATGGCCCGTGCTTCACGCAGGAACCGTGCGGTGAAGGAGGGATCTCCTGACAAATGTTCGTGAACGGCCTTAATGGCGACGACTCGATTGAGTGTCTGATCTAACGCTTTGTAGATCACCCCCATCCCACCCTTCGCCAGCACTTCTAGGACGATATATTTGCCGGAGAAGACCTGGTCGGACATCCAACGTCTCCTGGGAGAGTGGTGCGTGGAGCGGTGTTGCATTAGCCTATCTGAAACGCTTCAAGAAGAACAAGAAGTGTCCTGTTGGTATCGTGAAACCACGACATTGTGAGGCGAGAACTTGTGGTAGAAACGGGGTTCTTCATCAGTATTCATAAGCCTTCCCTTGATTTTTCTCCGGGGGCACAAGATAATGGCGCCGCGATCGTGAGGTGATGCCGATGGGCGAGTCCAAGACAGGGCAGGCGCTGACGATAGGGGATGTGGCAGCCCTTCGTGAAAAGACGGAGGCCGTCTCTCAGATCTTAGGGGGCCATCTCCGCACCTACATCGACACTCTCAAGCCGTTATTGGCGCCGCGACGGCTGTTGGGACGACATGTCGGATCACGTGAGGATGTAAACGGTTCCGATCTTGCCCTGACGCGGTTGAAAGATCTCTATCGCGAAGGGAGCCACACTCCATTCGGGTTGCCACTCGAATTTCCCGATACCACCCTCGCTCAACTCGATAGCCAGCCGGTGATCTACCGATGGGAATATACCTATACGGCCAAATCGGAACGAGACTCCAGGGCTCTGACCATTACTTCGCCCGTGCAATGGGTGTTGAGTTACGAGTCGGGCCTAACGCTTTCCCAGGTGCATTCGATGCTGGAGAGCCGGATGGAGCGGAAGACTGAGGCCTTGCGGCAATTCGTCATCAATGCGCTGGTGATGCAGCTTTTCATAAAAAACCAGCCAAACTTGGTTCAGCTTTTAGCGGCGTTGCGTTACCAAGTCGACATGAAACCGTTGCCCGGTTTAGGGGCCTTATCCTTTGTCACCATCACCGCCCCTCTCGCATCGTTCCGTCCTGCCGACGAGCTGCTGCTCATGGCGACACGCTTTTCCGGTGTCCCTGCTTTTGTGGAGCTGATTTCGCCCGAGTCAATCGAGCACTTCGACGATCCATTGCGCACGCAACTTCAGCAAGCGCTTGCCTAGCCTTCTCAAGCTTGCGCAACCTATGTGGTGATGAGTAGCCTGTCCGTGGATCACATACTCCTTACCCACCCCACATGTCAGACGATTTAACAACCGCTCTCAATACGCCACAGTCGGTTCGCATACGGGTCCGCATAGGTACGATGTGGAGCGGCGAGCAACGCTTTACTCATGCCTTCCGGATCGGGCGATCGGCCGAGTGCCAAGTCGTAGTGCCGGAACGGGTGGTTAGCCGCGTCCACGCTGAGGTGCGTTTTGAGGCGGGACGGTGGTGGCTTCTCGATCTGCAAAGCACACATGGTTTGTATATTGACGGCCAGCCGGTCACTCGTGTGCCACTGCAAGAAGCCGTGACCGTAGAGCTTGGGTTGGGTGGGCCGGCCGTATGGCTCACGGTCGGCGACGAAATCGCCTTTTCCGACCAGCCCACGGAGGTGGCTCAGCTCGGCAAGAAAATGGAGTCGGTGACGGAAATTGTTGACCGCTGGAAACGGGGAGACACGGCGGAAGAGAGCGAAGAGGCTCGTCGTTACCGTGCGGCCGCCAAGCGCCGTGAGCGACAGCAGAGACGTCGATATCGTGTGGCCGTCGGAGTGGTTGTTATCTTACTGGTCTGCGCCGTGGGATACGCATGGTACCAGAGGGCCAGGGTCGATCAGATGACACGAACCGCCGGAGAGATGTTCTACACCATGAAGCAGGTGGAAATTCAGGTTTCCGAACTCGAAGAGGTCGTGGCCGAAACCAAGCGTAAAGACCTTATGGAGAGAATTCTGACGAAACGCCAGAAGCTCCGCGAGTTGGAGACGCAATACGATCGCTTTCTCACGGAGCTGGATATTTATGAAGGCATGGGTGAACAGGATCGTCTGGTGTTTCGGATGGCACGGTTATTCGGCGAGTGTGAAGTGGCCATGCCGCGGGATTTCCTCTCCGAGGTGAAGAAATACATCCGTCGTTGGAAATCCACGGAACGGCTGCAGAACGCGATCAAACGTGCTCGGGAGCATGGGCTTATTCCGACGGTTGCCAATGAAATGTGGACGAAAAACCTGCCTCCTCAATTTTTCTATTTGGCACTCCAGGAGAGTGGGTTCGACTCGAAGGCAGTGGGTCCTCCGACTCGAATGGGTTATGCTAAGGGAATTTGGCAATTTATTCCCCAAACGGCTGAACAGTATGGATTGAAGCCCGGACCACTAAAACATAGTGCGGCATATGATCCGCAAGATGAGCGCTTTCATTTTCAAAAAGCTACGAAGGCGGCTGCGAAGTATATTAGGCGAATCTACAATACCGATGCCCAGGCATCGGGGCTGCTTGTCATTGCCTCATACAATTGGGGGGAGGGGAACATCATCAACATTATTCGAAAGATGCCGAACAATCCGAGAGAGCGAAACTTTTGGCAGTTGTTGAAGCAGCACAAGATTCCGCAAGAAACGTATGATTATGTATTTTACATTTTTTCCGCTGCTGTCATTGCGGAGAACCCGCAGCTGTTTGGGTTCGATTTTCAGAACCCCTTTGCCGAGCAGACTCAGGCTGCTAAGTGAGTGCCTACCAGACGACCTTTGTCCATTGATCCCCGTTTTTTCGGATCTTGATTCGCGCCGATCTAAGAATCGGGCTTGGCATCACCATGTCGCCGTTCTTGTTGACGAGCACATCATGAATGATGATCGCCGAGGCTTCTTGGTCTTTGACCGCAAGATTCTGGATGGAGATTTTAATGGTCCGGTAGTTACTGAACATGGTGTGGAGAAAACTCAAGCGGTCATTCCCCATCTCGGACAGCCGTTCCAAACTCTCAAAGTCTTGCCCTTCGTAAGCCCGCTTGAATTCTTCAAGCAAGTCCCGTAATTGCCGCTGCGATGCGATGGCGCTCATCTGACCACCGGGAGTGAGTTTGGCTACCAATTGGTCCTTCTTCTGCTGTTCTTCCTCCTGGGCCGCCTGCTTCTTTCGAGCTTCTTCTTCACTCTTTGCTTGCTGAGCCGCCGCCTCGCGCTTTTCCTTTTCTAGTCGTTCGCGTTCAGCTTGTAGCTGTTTCTGTTCCGCATCGTAGCGCTCACGAGCGGCACGGGCTTCCTCCTGAGCTTTCCGCCGTTCCTCGGCTTCGATTTTGGCCCGCTGCGCCGTCATCTCCTTCTCTCTTTCAGCCCGTTCCAGTTCGGCCTGGAGTCGCTTTTGTTCCGCCTCATTGCGCTCGCGAGCAGTCCGTGTTTCTTCTTCCGCTTTCCGGCGTTCCTCTGCTTCAATACGAGCCTTCTGCGCGGCTACCTCTTTCTCCTTCTCCAGACGATCGCGTTCGGCTTGCACCCGCTTCTGCTCCGCATCTAGGCGTTCACGGGACAAACGGGCCTCTTCGGCGGCCTTGCGACGCTCCTCTTCTTGTAGTTTTGCTCGCTGGACGGCGAGTTCATTCTCCTTTTGCATGTGTCGTTGTTCGGCCTGGAGTCGCTGTTGCTCTGCTTCATGACGCTCTCTGGCCAGCCGGGCCTCCTCTTCCGTCTTCTTTCGCTGAGCCTCTGCCAGGCGAGCCTGCTCTTCGGCCACTTCCCGTTCTTTCTCTAGCCGCTGGCGCTCGGCCTGCAAATGCTTCATCTCCGTCTCTTCCTTGGTTCGTTGGGCTGCGAGTTCTTCTCGTTCACGGGCCACGCGCGCGTCTTCCTGCGCCTTGCGACGTTGTTCTTCGGCCGCCTGAGCCTGTCTGGCGGCGATCTCCTGTTCTCTCTCGAGACGCTTTTGTGCATCGGCAAACTTGCGCTGTTCGGATTCCTGCCGTTCGCGGGCGGCACGAGCCGCCTCTTCCGTTTTGTGCCGTTGTTCTTCGGCGGCCTTCGCTTGTTTGGCCGCCTGGTCCTTTTCTTTTTTCTGAATCGCTTCGGCTTCGCGACGTTTGGCTGCCACCCTAGCCTCATCGACGATGAGCTGTTGTTGTTCCTTTTCTATTTGGGCCTGTAGGTGAGCAGTGGCACCGCTTTCAGACTGCACGGTGGTGTCTCGTCGAGCGTTGTCCATTGGTGGTTGATCGCGACTTGCATCGGAGGCGGTCTGTGTTTCGCTAGTAGTAGAATTGGGGCCGGCAGGAAAGGCCGGTCCGGCCTTGTCTGCTGAGGAAGTCGGTGACCACCCTCCTTTTGACAAGAAGAATGTGAGGCCGCCAAGGATGAGAATGAGGGTCACTACTCCAACCGCGACCGGTGCAAAATTATGAGTCTTCCATAGGGATGTGCCCTGTGGCGACGGCGGTGGTTGTAAGACAGTTTTAGGCCTCGGCAGGATATCGGTCGCTTCATCCTCTGTCGGAGAGGGGGGTTGAGGGAGACTGACCTGAGGTTGTGGATCTGACTCGCTATCAGGCCGCACAGGCTGTGAGGATGGGATGGTCCATGATTCGTGAGGCGGAGAGGAGGCACTCACCGTTGTCGCGCGCGTGATACGAGTCGGCGGCGGCGGTGTAATGATAGTGGGGGCGTCTTCAGCCTCCTGTTCGGGCAAGGACGCCAAGCATTCCTTAAGTTGGTTTGCAAGAATCGCGGCCCTCGGCGTTCGATGTTCGGGATCCCGGCGGACCAGGTCTTCGACGATGGCTTTTACCGTCGATGGTGCCTCAGCTGAGAATATCAGTGGGATCTCAAATTGCGGATCAAGCAGCTTGCTCAGAATACTGGTTTTCGGAATGTTCCTGAATGGAGTCTGCCCGACAACCATCTCGTGGAGCACGATGCCTAAAGAATAGAGGTCGGTGCGGCCGTCTACCTCTTTGCCTGCGGCTTGTTCCGGAGACATATATTCCGGCGTTCCTATGATTTGCCCCGTACTGGTAATGGAGGCTTCGTCCAGTGCCGCTGCGATGCCGAAGTCGGTCAATTTGACACGTCCCCGGTTATCAACCAGAATGTTGGCCGGTTTGATGTCACGATGAACAATGCCTTGTGAATGCGCAAAGGTCAGCGCATTGGCGATTTGCAGGGCGATGTCGACACTTTCATGGAGGGGAAGCGTTTTCCTGGCCTTAATCCTGGCGCGGAGATCCATGCCGGGAAAATATTCCATCACAATGAAGTGGGCGCCCCGCTCTTCTTCAACGGAAAAAATGGTGACGATGTTTTCGTGGTGGAGGCGAGCCATCGCACGGGCTTCACGGAGGAACCGCTCGGTGAAGGAGGCATCGCCGGAAAAATGTTCGTGGATGACCTTGATCGCGACGAAGCGATTGAGAGTCCGGTCTAAGGCTTTATAAATAACGCCCATGCCGCCCTTGGCGATTTCTTCCTGGACGACGTATTTCCCGGAAAAGATCCGGTCCGGCATAAGGAGCCTCTCATCGGGCGGAATCGGGGAGGGGGCGATGGCCAAGTAGGGTATACGAAAGTCTTACGGGAGAACAAGACCGTGTGATTGGAAGCTGCCGCAAGCCGATGCTTCTCTGGTGAAAGAAATTTCCGACGTTCCTCGCTCAGTAGAAGCCTGCGTCTGGGGCTGTTTGCACATGAAATGCCTGTTGGGGCTGACAGCGGTGGGGCTGGATCTGTGTGAGGGCTTCGAAGGAGAGTAGCTGAAGGCGAGTATTCCGATGCCATCCCGGAAAACGACGCTCGCGGCATGATTATTGATTGTTTCCGGTGATGGAATCGCCAGATACGATTCCCTATGAGGATCGAAGGGAGGCAGACGATGAATCGTACGAAAACCTATCTGGTCGCACTGATTGTCGTGTCGGCCATGGGATGTCAGAGCGACATGGAAGTGCGGGAGAAGGGCGCTTCAGATGCGCGGGCTGCTAGTTCGACCAATCCGCCAGGCTCGTCAGCTGTCGCCTCGACCCCGCCCCAGAGCTCGGCCGCCTCCACTGCAATTTCAACCGCGCACGATGGTCAGGGGACTACATCCGATTCGAGTTCCTATACGGAAGTCGTCGGGCAAGAGGGTGTCGTAGATTGGACGGCGGGCATTGTGACGGCCTCAGGAATCGGCTTTCCACCGGCGGATGCCCTCAACAGCACACAGGCTCGATTGTTGGCAAAACGCGCGGCCCAGTCCGTTGCCTATCGAAACCTTCTGGAGGCCTTCACAGCAATCCGTGTCGATTCCACCACGACGGTAAAAAATTACGTCACCACCAGCGATGAAATTCAGGTGAAGGTTCAGGGGATGGTTGAGGATGCGAAAATTATTCACGAGCGGCAGTTGGAAAAGGGCGGGTATGAAGTCACGCTGAAAATGAAACTAACTGGACGCATCTCGGAGACGTTTGCGCCGAAGAATGCACCGCCGGCTAAAAGGCTCGTCGCAGAAACACTTCCGACTCCGTCACCCAAACCAGGCATGGCCTATACCGGACTTGTCGTCGACGCGCGCGGTATGGAGGTTCGCCCGGCCCTGGTGCCGAGAATTCTCACGGAGGATGGTCAAGAAGCCTATTCGCAGAGCTACGTGCTCGCGAAGTATCGGGAGAAGGAAGGAATCGCCGCCTATGTGTCTGATCCTCTGGCGGCCAAGACTCACCCGAAGGTCACGGCCAATCCGCTGTATGTCAAAGCGCTTCGACGGGCGGGAAACAGCCATACCGATCTCGTCATCAGCAATGCCGCCGCACAGACGATTCACGGGGTGAAAGATCACTTTGAATTCTTAGAGAAGGGACAGGTGATTGTGGTTGTCGATCGGGCCGGTTCCTCATGATGGTGAGAAACGAGATGAAGAGTCCGGTGACGCAAACAGGGAATTGTCATGGCAAGGCGTTGGCCTGTGGCGGGGAAGTATGAGTAACGGTGTACGACTGAATTGCTTGATCAGTGCCGGGTGTGTAGCCGTATTGATGCCGGTGCTCTGGATGGGGTTTGCCCGCGCGAGTCAGCCACCAGGAGAAACCGGGCCAACAGAATCAATTCGAGGGTTTGCTTGCTATAAGTATGGTGACAATGAAACCCCTGTTCAGGCGAAACGCGTTGCCATTGCCTTAGCTCAAGAGGACGCCGTTCGTCTTCATAGGGTTTTTGTGCAGTCTTCTTCAAAAGTGAAGAATCTTCAGCTGGAAGAAGATATCGTGCAGACGGCCAGCGCAGCGATGCTCGAGCAGGTTCACGTGGAGAAAGAGGAGAAGCAGGGCCAAGAGATCTGCATCACAATTGCAGCGAGGATGAGTCCCGTGTCGATCGACGAACTCATCAAGCAACGAATTAACGCAAAAGAGATCTCGCAGCAAGCACAAGCCCCTATGGTTGCGGCATCCGCCGGGTTTGGGTTACGCGTCTGGACCAATCGGGAGGATGGCCGTTTCAGTGAGGGGGACGAGTTGATCATCCACGTGCAGTCCGACCGCGACGGGTATCTAAAGCTGGACTATTTTCAGGCCGACGGCTGTGTGGTCCACCTGGTTCCCAATCTTTATCGAGGAGAGGCCTTCATTAAAGGCGGGCAGACCTACTCGTTTGGTAGTGCGACGTCTCCGGAGCAATTCACCGTCACGGGTCCTTTTGGGGCAGAGACCATTAAGGCCATTGTCGGCGTAAAACCGTTCGATCCTTCTCTTCAGGGGAAATCCACTGAGTGTGACGATGGCCGCGCGTACGTGCAGGGCTTACAGCAAGGGCTGCGCGGTCTGAAGGTGAGCGGAGTGGAAAAGGCGATCTCCCTCACCACGCTGAGTCGGACAGTTGATGGGTATCGGAAGGATCGTCGTCCAGGGCTGAGCCCGTAGTGTCGCGAGACATTCCGCAAGTAGTGAGTCGATCCATCGGTAGCTGACGGTAGTATCGCGCCTGCAATGAATTCAGGCCCTCGAGTGTTCACACACCCCCGACCTGTTTGATAATTTTCATCGTGATGGACTGATCTCAGCGTCACATCGTTTCTCTTCCCGCCACGCCATATCCCGCAACGATAAGTATCAAAAGAGATACGTATACTGTATCCAAAGTGATTCACCGGGGATACTACCGTCAGTGTCACATCCCTGGAGTTTGGCGGATTTTGCGCGCTCCTCGGGGAGTAATTGGGGTGTAAGTAATGCAACCATTTGCACGCGATTCGACGGCATGTGTTCTGCAGAGGTGCCAGTTCCATTGAGAATCGAGTAGAGAAAGCTATGAAGCTGGCATACCGGCAGAAACGGATGAGGCCTATCCCGATCGCATGGGGCGTAGGAATCTTGCTCGGGTTCCACGTTCTGTTGTGTGCGATGCCTCTGCATGCGCAGGTCGGGGTGCCACTGCCGCCGAAACCTCCACAGTTACCGATTGAGCCTCCGCCAGCTCAGCCCCCTGTGCTTGAAGTGCCGCCACCGGCGCCACCCGTTGCCGGTGAGCCGATTACTGGCCCCAAGATCTTTGTCAAGGAAGTACGCTTGATTGGGAACACGGCATTCACCTCGCAACAACTGAGTGAGGTCACGGGGCCCTATACCAATCGCGACGTCACGGCGGAGGAACTCGAAAGTCTACGGTTGGCCCTCACGTACTACTATGTCAATCGCGGATATGTGACCTCCGGCGCCCTTATCCCTGAGCAAACAGTGACGGATGGCATTCTGACCGTGCAGGTTGTCGAAGGGAAACTGGCAGAGATCAAGGTGGAAGATGCGCGCTGGTTTCGCCCGTCGTATTTTCAAAGTCGAATCGATGCGGCAGCCGGCCCCCCGCTCAATGTCGGAACGTTGCAGGAGCGGTTACAGTTATTGCAAGGTGATCCCCGCATTCAACGCATCAATGCGGAGTTGCGTCCCGGTCTCTCGCGGGGCGAAAGCGCATTGAATGTTCGGGTGGCGGAGGCTAATCCCCTGAAAGCCTGGCTGGAATTCAATAACTTTCAATCGCCCACGGTCGGGGCCGAGCAGGGGTTTATCACCCTCGCGCACCAAAATCTTTTCGGATTCGGCGACCAGTTGAGTCTGCAGTACGGAAGATCGGCCGGAGTCGACCCCATTCTCAATTTCAGTTATGCGATTCCTGTGAATCGGTATGACACGACAGTCGCCCTTCAATATCGACGGTTTGATTTTACCGTCAAGGAAGACCCGTTTGAAGAGCTGGATATTCGGAACAAGGCGGAGATTTTTGGCATCTCCCTGCGCCATCCGGTCTATCGCAAAGTCGATCAGGAATTTGCCCTCACCTTGACCGGTGAACATGAGCGAAACAAGAGTTTCCTGTTGGGACAACCCTTTGAATTCATTGCCGGGTCTCCCGATGGGAAGTTTCGTGTGATGGCGTTGCGGTTTGGTCAGGAGTACACGCGCCGGTCGGTTGATCAGGTGATTTCCGCTTCATCGCGATTTTCAGTCGGCATCGGCGCCATGGGCGCCACAGCGAATGCAGATCCGAATCTACCCGATGCCCGGTTCTTTTCCTGGCTCGGGCAGGCCCAGTTGATCCGGCAATTACCCTTCTGGCGGACACAGTTGGTGGGTCGCGGTCTCGTTCAATTGTCAAATGACCATCTGTTTCCGCTCGAACAGGTGGCGGTTGGAGGCCGGTACAGTGTCCGCGGCTATCGGGAGTACACCTTGATCCGCGATAACGCGGCGATCGGGTCGATCGAACTCCGAGTCCCGGTCTATACAACGAAGGCCGGCGTGGATACGGTCTTTCTCGCACCGTTTTTCGATATCGGCCATGGGTGGGAAACGAATGTGTCCACTCCCACGAGTCCTCCAAAGACGCTCTCCAGTGCCGGCATCGGCGCCATCTGGAACTTCTGGCGGGGCAGCCGATTTGAAATCTACTGGGGTAAACAACTTAGAAAATTTGATACAGGCCGCGATAATTTGCAAGATCATGGCGTGCATCTGCAGCTGGTGGTTGAGGCGTTTTGATCATGGGAAGTCTGCTCATCGGTCAGGTGTAACTGCTTTGCCGATGCGAGCCCAAGGAAGTGGTTAAGGAGGATCGGCCATGCTAGTTCTTTACAGATCCTATAGTGTCAGTTGGCTGGTCGGCCTAGTGCTTGTGGCTTCTCTCTCGCCATACGTCCAGGCCCAAACTACTACAGCCATTTCAGCCAATGGACTTGGAACTAAGGTAGCAGAGCTTTCGGGAAACCGGATTGATATTGGAGGGGGTACGCGAAGTGGACAAAATCTGTTTCATAGCTTCAGCCAATTTAATCTCGCAGCGAAGGACACGGCAAATTTTGTCAGACCTGAAGGAGCGAGTAATGTAATCAGCCGCGTCACAGGATCTCAGTCATTCATAGACGGAACTTTGCAGGCAACCGGCTGGACGAATTTTTATTTCGTCAATCCAAATGGAATCGTGTTTGCACCTACGGCTAAACTGAATATCGGCGGATCTGCGTATTTCAGCACGGCCCACTATTTGGTCTTTAGTGATGCAGGGGTATTTAATACGCGATCTGTCAGCGGTGGAGAAATACTCTCAAGTTTTCCAGTCTCGTCATTCGGTTTTCTGCAAGGCGCTCATCAAGCTCCCCTCACTATTTCTGGAAGCCAGTTAAAGGTTGGATCAGGGCAAACGCTCTCAGTTATTGGTGGCCCCATTACGATAGACGAAGCGCAGCTAATCGCACCAAACGGTACCGTGCAAGTAGCTAGTGTGGGTGGGGTTGACAGCGACACAATCGTATTTTCAAGGCGCGAAGTAGGATCTGGAGACTCTAAAGATATAGTTCGTGATTTTTTGGGCTATGGCGGTGAAGTTAATGTCAAGTCTCTTGGGCTGACCGAGCTCAGGGAGGGGAGTATCACCATGAACCCCGGGAACTCTTTCGCCGCGCTCGATGCAGGTCCCAATGGCACGGTACAAACCATCCCGGCGCCTGCAAGTATTCAAACGCCATCAGGCTCGCAGAAAATTGTCCAATCCAGCCTCGTTAAGGTTGTAACAGAACCAGTCCTCAGTACGATATCACCGAATCTGACGATTGAAGAGGGCCAAACCACCACGGTAACCATCTCTTTAAATAAACCAGCCGAAATAACTGAAACAGTGACGCTCAGTAATTCAAATGCTGGCGCGGCAACCACTGCACCGTCTGGCCCAACCATTACCTTTAATCCCGGAGAACAAACAAAAACGATCCAGGTGACCGGTGTTAAAGAAGGTTCTACACAAATCACGGCGACACTCCGCAATCTCGCGAGGAGTGCGGCGATAGCTGTCATACCCCGCTTGGCATTCTCCGGAACGCTTACCTCGACAGTCGAGCTCGGGCTCAACGGGACTCTCACGATTACTCTAAATCGAACGTCTTCAACCCCTACTGACGTGACTTTGAGCAGTCTCACTCCGGGGGTAGCTACTCTGAATAGGTCAAGAGTCACTATCCCTGCTGGGGAGACATCGTCGGCCCCGATTGAAGTGACAAGCGTTAACGTGGGCTTAGCTACCATTCGGGCATCGCTCAACGGAGTCACTGTGGACAGGTCTATGCAGGTTACACCCATGTCGCTTGGCTCGTTGAGCGGCGTTTCTATTTTGGAAGGACAGTCCGGAACAGTCATCGTGACTCTTCCCCGGAATGCGCCGTCTACGGTGCGAGTTACATTGGCGACCTCCGATTCAACCATTGCCACGGTGGAGCGCGCGTTCGTAGATATTCCCGCCAACACAAACAGTGCCTCGTTCACAGTTCGCGGTGTGGCGGAAGGTTCTGTGCAAGTACGCGCCCAGTCCGGTAATTCGACTCAAACAGCCGCTGTGGTGGTCAATGCGTTGCCTCCGCCTCCGCTCACCGCACTTGCGCCGAATCTCTCACTCAAAACCGGAAGCTCTGGTTCAATCTCAGTTGTTTTGAAGGAGTCGTTCAAACGGGATCTGACAGTCCTGCTTAGAAGCTCTGATCCTTCGATCGCGAGCGTCAACGACTTGGTCACAATCCCGGCGAATAGTACGACCAGTAGTCCGATCGTGGTGACCGCCAACCGTGTTGGAAGCACAACTATCGTGGCGTCGTTACTTAATTCAAGTGTGCAGGCCCTTGTTGATGTCACGTCACCTGGCGTGGTCCTTCCACCTGGTGCGAATGGAACTATCGGTCTTTCGTCCGCCGTCCAGTATCCGAGGGCTGTGGCTGCTCCCCAGGGGTCCGTTGCCGTCCCGCGATTGCTGGCCGACAAATGCGCGGCAGTGAAAGATGGCCAGTTCAGCAGCTTTGCGCAGCTGAATCGGGATAGTGCTCCCTCGCAGCCCGGGCGCTACTTGTCGGCTCCGACGTTGTTGGAGGGTGATCCGATAACGGGCGCACGCGACACTGTGCCGGAGATCAGTATCATGGTCGGTCCGCCGAAGGTGTTGACCGTGCGTCCCGATGTGATGAGCTTCATCGCGCTTGCACAGGATTGTCGGCTTGAGGTCAAGTGAGCAGCATTCGATGACCTTGAAGGGACCGTCTCCAGCTAGGAGGACGTCATGCGATTTGCACGACTGTTATATTTGACATTCGGCCTGTGTTTGACCATCTCAGGCCAAACTCTCGCCGTCGAACTTTCTGGCAGCGCGGCTCCCACGTCTCCAGATCAAGAGATGCAGCAGGCAAAGGCTCAATTCCAGCAAGGCGCCTTCGCCCAGGCGGCCGTGCATTGGATGGAGGCCGCCCGGTTGTATGAGCAGCAGCAACAACCACAACAGCAGTGCCAGGCGCTTATTAACCTCGCACATGCATTAGAGCAGAGCGGCCAGATCAAACGGGCGCAAGTCACATTGCAAACAGCGCTGAAGCTTTCTGAACAGACCGGCAACCGAGCCCTCACGGCGACGATCTTAGGGCGTTTGGGCAGCGCCGCGTATGCGCTCGGCAAAGGTGCCCAAGCGGCCGAGCATTTGACCAAAGCCCTTGAACTTGCGCGGGAGGAACACAAACCGGCGCTAGTGGCCGGCCTCTTGAACGACCTGGGGAATGTTCTTGCGTCGCGCAGCGAGTTTGCAGAGGCTCTTGACGTGTTTGCCGAGAGCAAGAATCTTGCGACTCAGACGAATCAATCAGCTCTGGCAGCCACTGCGCAAACGAATGCGGCCATGGCCTTACTGGAAAACCAACAGTTCGCCGAATCGGAGCGGGCGTTGGCCGTGGCATCGGCGGACCTGCAAACTCTTCAAGACAGTTATGCCAAGTCCTATGGGCTGTTGAATGTCGGTCTCGGCTATGATGATCTGCGCTCGGCTGTCGCCACGCCAAAGCTCATGGCCCAGGGAGAGCGTCAGGTCGCCGATAAAAGCCGCGGGCTGAGTGTAGGGGCTGGACAGGGCGCCGGCCTGGCTCCTCCCGCTACGACTAAGCCGAAGGAGAAAGCGTCCGGCAAGATTCAGGCACCCGGTGCGTACAAGCCGGCGGCCGGCAATCTTCTGCGACAGGCCTCCGACTCATTCGTTGCGGCGGCCCAGGTTGCCACACGCCTGGGGGACGCCAGGGCCCAGTCCTATGCCTGGGGATATCTCGGCTCCTTGTTGGAGAAGGAGCGGCGATACGGTGAGGCTCTGGATTTTACCCGCAAGGCCAGCTTTGCCGCGCAAAAAGTCAACGCACCGGAATCACTGTACCGCTGGCAGTGGCAGACCGCTCGCCTGCTCAAGGCCAGCGGCAAAGACGACGAGGCGATGAGCGCGTATCAGCGGGCGGTCTCTGTATTAAAGCCGATTCGTTATGAGTATTCGGTCGGGTATCAGGGGCGCCATTATTCTTTCCGTGATTCGGTCGCTCCACTCTTTACCGAAGTGGAAGACACCCTGCTACGTCGTGCAGCCGCAGCCGGTTCTCCGGAGCAGAGCCAACAATGGCTGGTGCAGGTTCGAGACACGGTGGAGGCTTCTCGTGCAGCTGAACTCCAGGACTATTTTCGCGACGACTGCGTCGCGACGGCCCATGCCAGGGGAGGCGGGGGACTGCTGCCTGCCAACACCGCGGTGGTATACCCCATTATGTTGCAGGACCGGCTCGAACTGCTGGTAAACACCACCGGTGGCCTCAGGCGTTACGGCGTCCCGGTGAATGCTGACACGTTGACTCAAGAGGTCAGAACTTTTCGACGGCTCGTGCAGGATCGGCGGTCCCAGAACTACCTCTCATCAGCTCAGGTTCTCTACAGCTGGCTCATGGCTCCGCTGCAGCAGGATTTCCTGGCCATGGGCATTACGACGGTGGTGATGGTGCCGGATGGGCCGCTGCGTACGATTCCCATGGCGGCGCTCCACGACGGTCGCCAATTCGTAGTCGATAAATATGCGGTTGCGGTGACTCCGAGCATGGATTTGACCGATCCACGCCCATTGGATCGAGGAAAAATTAACCTGCTTTCCATGGGCTTGACCGAATCCGTGCAGGGTTTTCCAGCGCTGCCCAATGTTGGCACGGAGGTCCAAGCGATCAAAGCCATCTACGGAGGGCAACTGTTGATGGACAACCAGTTCCTTGTGCCGTCGATGGAACGCGAAATGAAAGAGCAGGGAATCGGGATCGTTCATATTGCTTCCCACGGGGTTGTGGAGAGTGATGTCAATAACTCATTTTTGCTGGCCTACGATGACAAGATTACGATGGACCGCCTCTCGCAGCTG
This sequence comes from Nitrospira sp. CR1.1, assembly GCA_014055465.1. NCBI lineage: Bacteria > Pseudomonadati > Nitrospirota > Nitrospiria > Nitrospirales > Nitrospiraceae > Nitrospira > Nitrospira sp. CR1.1. Next base: position 241,382 of record WIAF01000006.1, on the reverse strand, counting down.
GTGGGGTTACTCCAGTACAGGCAAGCCCCTCTCGAATTGCTGACCCTCAGCGCATGCGAGACTGCCGTGGGGGATGATCGGGCCGCATTGGGGTTAGCCGGCGTGGCAGTAAAGGCGGGGGCACGGAGCGCGCTGGCGAGCCTTTGGTTCATCGATGATCAGGCCACATCGGACCTTGTGACAGAATTCTATCGACGGCTTCAGGATCCTGCGGTGACCAAGGCCGTGGCATTGCAGCGGGCGCAACAAAAAATTCTCGCGCAGCCTGGCCATGAGCATCCGAGTTTCTGGGCGCCGTTTCTCCTGATCAATAATTGGATGTGACTCAAGGCGATGGTAGAGATCAACGGTCGATAAGCAGTCTTGTTGTCGCGGCTGTGTGCTCCCCACACAGTAGCCAGAAAAGCTAAGGCGTGCGCCAGTTGGCGAGGGTCGGTATGGAGAAAAGCCTGAGTTAGTGGGGGTTGGATGGCCGGAAATGGGAGTTTAGAGCCTTGTTCCCGTCATGTTTTGTAGCCTTCCTCGAAGTGGGGTCAATCGTTCCTGTCGCTTCTGAGTGCCTGTAATGGTGACGCCCTGAATCAGGGCGTCTCACGTCAGTAACGCAAGAAAGCTGATAGCCAAGGCGGTTCCGGGGCTCTCTCCAGTCAAGGGGCCAGAAAATGCTTGTTCCTCACGTATTGGAAGACGGCGGGGTAACCCATTCCTCGGTTAACCCGCCTGCTCGGGATCCACCAAGTGAGTGACCTGTATGTCTGCCAAACGCCAGGAGTGGATGGCGATGGAATCCGGCGGCTCTGGCAGGTGTAGGATCAGAACCGCAAGTTGATTTTACACATGACACATCTAAAGTTTGGATTGCCGGACACCATACAGTGACCTCATGGCCTCAAGTACTCGCGATTCACTGATCGCTCTTTCTTTATCGACTCCCTCCAAAACCGCTACACGTTTTTGTCTCACCTGAAGTTTGCCGTAGTTGATCTCAAGGGAGCGGTCATATTCCAACAGCGCTTCGATTGCCCTCCCTTGCCTGTGCCATATGTCGCCTAATAATTCGTGCTTGGTCGCTGCAGCGTATGAATCATCGGAGATCTTGGATAAATACCGCAGTGCCGTATCTGTGGTCTGGTGGAGCAAGGCGTGACGGGCGAGTGAGAGATTCGCAAATGCTGAAAATGTACCGTCCATTGAAGATGATCGCTCCCAATACGCTAATGCGTCCTTGTCCTTGCCTGCTTGTGAGAGTACCCAGGCGTGAATATTGAGATAGGCTGTCCGATCATTTGCGCCGGGAATCGGGATAAATTCAGTTGCCCCGAGAAGGCCGACAAGAAGTACGCAAGCGGCACTCCTGCCAAGATGTCGTTTGCGAAAACAGTATGCGAGGTGCTCAAGGCAAATGAAGACGAAGGGTAGCAGTATGACGGCGAACGGGAGCCGGTACCTGCCGTTGATGTGAAATGGCAGTAGCGCGAGGGCATAGCCTACAAGGAGGAGAGCAACGCCGAGTTTCGCCCGTGAAGATGTGGAGTTTAGGATCAAGCCCGCCACTCCCAACGGCATGATGATACCGAAGCTCGGAAACGGAAATGCGAAGAACTTTGCGAATTGGCTTAGGAACCCGATGTCATAGTGATCACCGGCCTCCGCGGGATTGAGGAGTGCAAGCAGTTTATAGGTTTGTTTTGCCGCAAACGTAGCAGGGTTTGCGAGTGCCGAATCAATCGCTTGGTGAATCCAATAGCGTTCGGATTCTCCAGGCGAAACGAGATGCCCTAACCGCCGGCTCGCTTCAATTCGGAAGTGAATCTCAAGTTCGTCGGCATTGGATGAAGCCCAAGACACAGGGCGATAAAATGGATTCATGGTGTCGAGTTGGTTGCCAAGGTAGAAATTGAAGCCTCCTTGATGTGTAGTGAGAACCGGCTCTCCAGCGATAACATAATTGCGAACCATAAAAGGGGTGAGGGCTAGGAGCAGCCCGAGCATGAACGTGCCGCCCTGTGAGGCAACGCGTTTGAGTGGCTCGCGGCTTCGAGGGAGGTTAGTCCAGAGTAGTAACGACAAGATAATGGCGGAGAACACAATGGTGTTTTCACGTGTAGCGTTCAGTAATCCGGTTGCTAGTCCCAACAGCAGGAAGCCCCACGAACCATTTCTCGTCAGTGCTCTCGCCAGCAAGAGGGCAGTGAGGGAGAACAGAAATACTTCCAAGGCAGTTTTGAGTGGGACAATGCTGTAAAGAATGAAGGGTTGGTAGAGTGCTGCTAGAAAGGCAGAACAGAGGCCAGCCTGGCGGTTGGCCATTTCTTTGCCCAACAAGTAGAGAACCCCGCACGTGACAGTTCCCAGGCCAATGTTGAGCAACCGAAAGTACACTGGGTCCGGGTGGAAGACCATGTACAGGATTCCGACGACGTAGGCAGGCAGTGGAGACGTTTTGTAGGCCCAGGTCGATGTGTATGTCCCCGCAGCAAGCTCCGCCGCCCATGCATGGTAGATTTGTTCATCGATGATGAGGGTCTCGAAATATTCTGTTTGGGACATGGAATAGAGGGCCAGGCTCCGCACAGTCAGCGCCAAGAGCATGGATCCGCCAACAAGAGTCAACCAGGGAACGCCTGCCTCTGCTCCCTTCCAAGGTCGACCAGTTATTGGCGGTAATCCCATTGAATCAGCCGAAGGCTATGTTGAAACCTGATTAATCGAGAAAACGAAGCTTGAATAGAACCCAGCTCGCCTTGAGGCCATCTATCGCTCGAATTTTCTTCCCATCCAAAAAGCGCCTCGGTGTATAGCGAATGGGTATTTCGTGAATGGGAATTCTCCGCTTCGCCACTTGGGCCGTCACTTCCGCTTCGAACTCGAACCCTGCAGTGTTCAATTGAATGGATTTTAAGACGTCGGTTCTGAACAGTTTCTGGCAAGTCCACAAGTCCGTCAGTGCTAGACCATATAGCGTATTGGCTAGATAGGTAAGTAGAGCTGCTCCCATCCAATACCAAATATAAGAGATCCTGTTTGTTTTGTTGAGGTTTCGAGAGCCATAGACTACACAATCGCGCTCCTGCGCAGCCCTCAGAAGGCTCAATAGATCAGCAGGGGCATATTCTAGATCTGCATCCTGGATAGACACAAATTTACCGCGGACATGGCCGATGGCCGTACGGATTGCCATCCCTTTACCATGATTCTTATGATGCTCAAGAACGTGGACACTCTTGTGAGCGACTGTCTTTAAGTACTCATGTGTTCCATCTATTGAGCCGTCATTGACAATTAAAACTTCCTTGTCCACTGGGAGCGACAAGACTCTCTCCAATACCAGCGGTAACGTAGAGATCTCATTGAAGGTAGGAATGATGACAGAAAGAAGAGGGGAAGTCACAGGCACAACTGATTCGCTCTTTCCTAGAGAGGCATCCATTTTTAGCGGGTCAGCGAAACCGGCAGGTGGGTAGGGACGAATCGAGGTCGGCCAATGATGTGAGCCGGCAGTTGGATGCGTTCACCCTGTAGAGCAGCCTACCAGGTTGGGGAGGTTGGAGATAATAGAAAATGATGGCCTCGCAGATTTACGTGTGCAATTTGGATCTGGAGATGTTCTTTCACTTTGTCTCAATGAGCTTTGCGTGTGGGGGGATTGCGCGGAGCGCCGAGTCTGACTGGTAGTGAGCAACCTGGAACCGCTCCCTGCTCGTGTCTTCGGTAACTTCAATGTCACCCGAACGGCGTTTTCTCGCTCAGCATGCAGTATATCGATGGGGGATTAGCCCTGTAACGAACCCTAGAACCTATCTCAAAATTGTTTCAGGAGCATGGTGATGCAGGCGAGCTGCACAAAGCCGAGGAAATTGGTGGCGTAGTATTCCCAGCGTATCAGGAGCCGTCGTTTCCACTGGAGCCAGGCAAAGAACCGTTCGACAAGCCAACGGCGTTCGTACCGACGTAAGTGGCGGCCATCTTGGGTCTTGAGTTTGCGCGTGGAGCGATGGGGCGCAATCATGTTGACGCCGTTCTGTTTCAAGTCGTCATCGAGGCCGTCACTGTCATAGGCACGATCCCCAATGAGATGTTCGGGCTTGGCTTCGAGCATGTAGAAGTCGAAACTGAGTTGGACCAAGGTGACTTCATGATGATTCGCCGCATGGGTGCTCACAGAAAGCGGCAAGCCATGCCGATCCACAATCGCCAGGATTTTCACGCCTTTGCCGCGTTTGGTGAGCCCGACCGCCTCGCCGCCGCCCTTGGCCGCAGCGAAGGTGGCATCGATGAAGCTCTCGCGTTCATCGATGGTTCCTTCGTCGCGCAGCGTGTTGGCCAACTGGGTCAGCACCTCGCGCAGAACCTCTTGTTGGCACCACTGTTGGAATCGACGATGAACCGTTTTGTAGTTGGGGTAGCACTGTGGCAACAGGTGCCACTGGGCTCCCGTATTCAGAATCCAGAGTACCGCTTCCAGAACAGCCCGCGTCGGGATTGGTTTGCGCCCCGGCCGACTGTCCGAAATGTGCTCTTCGGGAAAATGTTCGCGTATCCGATCCCAGTGGTCATCGCGCAACCGCAGCATGATGGCACTTATAAGGATGGAACTTCGTGCCGTCAACTATTTTGAGATAGGTTCTAGTCTGCTCTTGACCGTCCTCCAATTATCTAGCTTAACCTTTGCCGGTTTAGTCTTGAGAACCGACTGCGCGAAACACTAAGGACTGCGTTGCTGAGGGACCTGAAAGAATTTGAAGGAAATATGGTGCCGAGGGACAGAATCGAACTGTCGACACCAGCCTTTTCAGGGCTGTGCTCTACCAACTGAGCTACCTCGGCATTCCGGAAGAATTTGAGAGGGGTTTCTGTCTACAGTATCACCGTCCAAAAATCAACTCTTCATCGTGGGTGTGGCGGAGAGGGCGGGATTTGAACCCGCGACAGGCTTTTGACCTGTGCCGGTTTAGCAAACCGGTGCCTTCGGCCACTCGGCCACCTCTCCGCAAGCCACAGACTGTGTGTGGATCTCTCGCGCCTGGACGCCGTCGACTAGGATCCTGTTCCACTCAAAGAAGGGGGATCATACCCTAGAGCATGGATCGCACTCAAGTGATTCTCGCGAAGGATTTTGCGCTTCTCTCTATGCAGTGAGACGGCGGGGAGGGCATGTCAGCGTTACCGTTTTCCGAATTCCCTGAGGATATCGACGAAGGTGGTATGCCAGTGGGCAAGTAGGCCCAAGTGCCGTTTGTGCCCTGTCGTGTGAATCAGTTTGGTATGCACTGATTTGCTTGGGAAGAGTGTGCGGGTAGGGCTCGTTTGGAATCGTGCGTCGGATATCTCTGGAGGATCCACGTCGGCCGCCCGGATCACCCCGCTCGTCAGGAGCATCCGCAGGGCATGTGACTTCTGATGGGTTCGAGATTTGATCGATCTGTGAGCGTTCGCCATGGATCCTCGTGCTTCGACCGTTATTCGTGGAGAAATTGAAGGGCCCGGTTGCTACATCCAGAGGATGCGGCCAAGATCTTCATCAACTTCTTTGGTTCGTTGACATTGGCTGCAGCGAGCGAGGAGGCCGTCGGTAGATGGAAGCGTGGCAGCACGAAGCACAAGTTGATACTTCTGTCCTCCGCAAAAAGGGCAGGCCTTCCCGTGAAGTTCTCGGCGCACGGAACCGATTCTTCCTACTTGTTTGTGCATACGACCTCCGGTGAATTGAAACGGAATTGCGTCGCGCTTCAGGCCGACGGACTTTTCTGTGGGGGGTGATGCGTGCATGCTCAACAATACCGAGCAAGTAGGAGGGTGAGAATACCGTGGAGGAGGGGATGGCGAGGGAGCAAAAGAGGGGGGATGGAATGGAAATGTTCTGCAGATTATGCGGGGTGGATATGTTTATGAAAAGTATTCTGTATCAATGACTTGAGATGAATTGTTCAGCGTATTATTTTGGTTTGTGAGAGGTTGGAACAGCCTCGGCTGGTGGAGCCTGTCATCGTGGGGCAAGAAGAAGTGATCTGATTGTTGAGGTTTTGGGGGTGAAGGCAGATCCCGCCAGGAGGATGCCGAGACCTCTTCCCGCCCTGGGTGGGCACTACCAAGGCAGAGACCTTCACCCTTTTTCAGTCAACCACGCGGTCGGCTGTTCACGCAAGTGCGTAGTTGTCAGGATGGATAGTCTGTCTGGACGAAGGTCGGCGTGTATTGGACAGACCAGCAGTGTCCTGCTCAATCGCAGTGAATCATGGGATGGGGTTTTATCGCGATCCTGGGAAATTGGGACTATCGGCGCGGGATCCAACTCGACTTCATTCGTCCCGGCAAGCCAGTGGAAAGTGCCTGGATTGAATCATTCAACGGGCGTCTCCGCGACCATTGCCTGAACGTGTTACTCGTTCGCATCGTTGGCTACCGAGTGGGCCATTAAGGAATAGGCGGTGCGACTACACGCATCGTCCTTCCCACGGCTCACTCGGGGACTTGGCTTCGAATGAGTGTCCCGGTCAACGTCAAGGTCAGCACATCGTTGAGGACGTCATCCCCTCTGATGAAGACACCTCACAACCGGCCCAACGGCATCAACCCTGATCAGTTATCAGTCGTCGAAACCTGGGGAATATTGTACCCCTTCGCGTGTGCCTGATCGAGCAAGCTTTTGACCATGTTGGAAGCGTGGTCCATTACCCACTAGATGTCCTGCCTCGGGACAGCCCGCGCATGAGTATTTGGGGCGGCTGGGCGTCACCGTACTTCGAGACGGAGCGTTCCTACAGCGCACTTTATGATTAAGGCAGGCATAAATAACACCGATAAAGTCATTGCGATATCACTTAACTACCCACTCGGTATCGTGGATGTGGAGCAGGAGGTGCTCGGCGAGCGAGTGGCACAGAGGGCTTGCGTGGCGGTACCCAATAAGAACGCACGGATCATCTGGGCCTTGCCAGCGCACGACACCGGCGATCAAAAAAAGGTGAACCCGGTTGATGGCGACATGGTCGGACCCGCTCTTTCTCGCCCTGGAAGAGGAGCCGGTCATCGAAGGCCGCTATTCTGAGAAGGCGCAAGAGCGCACATTCCATCACGGCCTAAACTGCCATCTGCAGTTCGCTTAGAGGCCGGATATATGCCCGCAGTCCGTCCTCGTTCATACAGCTTGAACTCTCTTGGCAGCCGGTTGGGTCCATTGATTATGCTCCCTTTGAAATTGAGCCCGACTTCAAGACGTGGTCCTGGGGGACCAAGGATGGCGAGATGTCAGCAGAAGCTATCAACCTGATTGAATGGTGGACAGCCAAACCCGGGTGACGTTGGTGGTCGGTATCGTGAAAGACGAAACCTCGTGGCTGAAGCGGCTTATCAGCATAGCCTGATCGTGGCCGAGGTGGAGGGCTGGCGAGAGAAGCCTGTGCTGAGCGCGGAGAATGCATTCCGCAGTCGTTCTCGAGATGAAGAAGCCATGAAGGACGAGCAGACAAAGAAGGTGAAACAGAAGATCGGCGATCTGGTTCTGGGCAGCGATATGTTGCGGGAGGCGTTGAAACCCTCCTCTTGAGACTGGAAGACGTCCGACGCGTGAGGGCCTGCGTGTGGGGTGTCTCGGAACGGCGGAGTTGTCACGTGTTGGGACTGAGCCGCGTCCGGCGGCATCGGACAGGCGCGTTAGTAACGCGTGTAGATACCTAAGTTATTGCCATAATTAATTCAGGTTCGGAGTATTCAATCAATCGCGATCTCGATGGCATGGCGGTCAGGTCGTGAAGGAACAGTCCTGCAGTTGAATGTATGCGTTTGCTAGACAGAGTGTCCGGGGGCACCAGACACGTGAAGCCGGTCCATGGTCATTGGGGAATCGCTATTTGGCCCCTATGCTGAACGCGGCAGCAGGCGCACTTCACTTGCTGTGTCTGGTTGAGTGAAAGCTGCGGAAGGACGGACTATGGAAGAGCCACAGGCGACGGGGGGATCTGCAAGTCCCATGGTTGTGAACTCCGGTGCACAGGCGCCCCGGGCTTCGGATAGGATTACCCCTCAGCAAAGCCCCTCTCGTCTTTATGCGTGGCTTCCCCCGCTGGTGCTGATTCTTCTGCTTGTCACCGTCGCAATGAGTGCGTTGGCATTACATTATGTTGAAGCGCGCCTCGTGGCCTCATCCGGTGAAACGGTGGCCCTGGCCGCAACGGATGTGGCCGACAAACTGGACCGCTTTTTGTTCGAACGCTATAGCAATGTCCTAATGGCGGCCAGTCTTATCAGCGCTCGGCCTGGCGATCGGACATACCAGCATGAGTATATACATCGCATGAAGGACTTGTATCCGGAATACCTGTGGCTGGGGATTACGAATGAGCGGGGACAGGTTGTCGTCGCAACCGACCCGACAACCGTTGGCCGTGACTACGGTGCTGAGCCGTGGTTTCAGGCAATGTTGCGTGGGGAATCGATTTATGCCGGCGATGTGGAACCATTCGCCATCATGGGAGGCGTCGACGCAATCGCCTTCACCGCCCCGCTGAAAGGACCCCGGGGAGAATTTCTTGGATCCATGACGACACGTGTCTCCACAACCAGCCTGGAGAATGTGCTGATTCAAAGCCTGGTGGCGTATCAACAGCGTGATGGATTGCAGGGTGGCTTGGCATATGAATTTCTGACGGAGCCAGGCATGGCCTTTATTGAGTCCGAATTACAGTTTAAAGGGAATGTCAATCTCAAGCAGTTAGGCCTGTCCTCTGCTCTCCTGGCGGAGCAGTTCGCCTCCGGATTTGTGGAGGAAGCGCATCCCCATCGTCACGTTCCGATTATCAGTGGGTACAGCAAAACGCACGCTCTCGGTACGTTCGAAGGGATGCGCTGGACGGTCCTCATGCATGTGGATCGGGACGACGTCTTGAGACGAGTCCATTCCATTCTCTGGAATCTGAGTCTCGCGGGGAGTGTCGTGGTGTTTCCCACCTTCGGCATCTTGCTGTGGACGATGAAACGGGTGCAAAAAGAACATCGTTCCGCCCAGCACGAAAGTCGGACTGCCAAAGCAGCAGAAGCATCCCTCCGTGAGAGCCAAGCCAGTGTGAATGCGTATGCGCAAACACTCGAGGAGAAGAATCGCGAATTGGATCAGGCCGTAGTCGAGGCTCAAGCGGCAACTGTAGCAAAATCCGCCTTCCTGGCGACCATGAGTCATGAGATTCGAACGCCAATGAATGGGATCATCGGAATGACAGGCCTGTTGATTGACACGTCCTTGACATCTGAACAGCGCGAGTATGTCGAGATCGTCCGGCGTTCCAGCGAAAGCCTGCTCAATATCATCAACGATATTCTGGATTTTTCGAAGTTTGAGGCCGGTGCGCTCAAGCTTGAGCAGATCGATTTTGATCTTCGGACGACAGTTGAGGAAGCCTTAGACCTGTCCATTGAAGAGGCGCAACGGAAGGGATTGGAATTGGGCTGTCTGTTGCATGCGGACGTGCCGGAATCCTTACGGGGTGATCCTGGCCGATTGCGGCAAATTCTCGTCAATTTGACAGCCAATGCGGTGAAATTTACGTCCTGCGGCGAAGTCATGATCCATGTGACGCGGGTAGCGGAACAAGGCGACCAGGTCCAACTCCAGTTCGCGGTGAAGGATACGGGCATAGGTATTCCGAAAGAAGCTCAAGCCGGGCTATTCCAACCCTTTTCCCAGGCCGATAGTTCCACGACCAGAAAGTTTGGAGGGACCGGGCTCGGCCTCGCCATCTGCAGGCAGTTGGTGGAACAGATGGGTGGCCAAATCGTCCTGGAGAGTGAAGTCGGTCAGGGCACGACATTTCGATTTACCATAGCGTTGACCAAGCAAACCAACCCCGTGCCCATTCCGACTATACCCGGAGGCGTTCTCAAGGGAAAGCGTCTCTGCATCGTGGATGACAACGCCACCAACCGATGTATTCTGGAGCAATATGCCGCACAGTGGGAGATGCCGAGTACCTCTGCGTCTGGCGGACCTCAGGCGCTCGAACTCTTGAGAGCGGCGCATGCCCACGGAACGCCATTTGATGCGGCCATTCTCGACTTGCAGATGCCCGACATGGATGGATTTGAGTTAGGGCGAGTTATAAGCACGGATCCCCTCTTGAGCGACACGCGGCTATTGCTGTTGACATCAGTTGGCATACGCGGGCAGGCCGAGCAGGCTCGAGCCGCGGGAATCGCAGCCTATCTGACCAAGCCCGTGCGTCGTGCTCAATTGCATGATTGCCTGTGTATGATTTTGGGAGAGACGAATACCTCCGCTGCGAGGCGCTCGGAGGAGCCTGCTCGTGTGTTGATCACGCGGCATGTGATAGGGGAAGCGGCTTCCGCCAGGCGTCCGCGCATCTTGGTCGCGGAGGACAACATCTTTAACCAAAAGGTGATTGTTCGAATGTTGGAAAAATTGGGCTACCGCGCCGATGTGGCGGCAAACGGTCTCGAAGCGGTTGAAGCAGTGGCTCGTATTCCTTACGCGGCGGTGTTAATGGATTGGCAAATGCCCGAACTCGATGGACTCCAAGCGACGGAAAAGATTCGGATGAATGAACGTTGTCACGCGAGTCGTCAGACTCCAATCATCGCCCTGACGGCGAATGCCATGCGTGAAGATGCTCAACGTTGTTTGGCTGCGGGTATGAACGACTACCTCAGTAAGCCCGTGAGGAAAGAGGAGCTAGCCGTGGTGATCGAAAAATGGCTGTCTGCTACGTCCAATTAAGCGGCCGCCTCAAAACTCCTTCCACGACTGAATAGGGGCAAACCCGCAATCAGCGCCCGAGCCAATCTCTCTCAAAATCTAGCCGCCGCGCCAACGGCTCGAAATGGGAACATACCACGCTCGCGAAATGAGAGTGGCTGTGTTCGCTTCCCGCCCAGCAAACCAAGACTGACAAGCTGGTGTGATGTCCCTTGCAGGTCTTTCGATACTCCTTCCTCAACTGTAGTTCCTCGTGTGTCAACGAGTTGGAATCCGTGGTAAGACCTTTCACGACCTGAGGCGTACAGGAGTCCTTACCTCATCCGCGCGGGGGGCCTAAGACGGTCGCCATGAAGATCACCGGGCACAAAACGAGCAGCGTGTTCGCCTGAGGCAACGTGACGACTGGCGAAGACCTAAATCAGGCAGCAGAAGGGTTGAATCGAAGGAGAGGATAGCGGAGTTACCGTCACGGTTACAATTATCGGGACAAGCGAGTTGGTTGGATCTATGTGTGTGGATAATTCATTGAAATTTGGCGGAGGGGGCGAGATTTGAACTCGCGGATAGGTTACCCCATCTCCGGTTTTCAAGACCGGCACGTTCGGCCACTCCGTCACCCCTCCACACCAGGCCAGGACACGTTGACTATGAGGATCGTGCGATCGTCTGAATCCCACCCATATACGGTTGTAACACTGCTGGAATAGCCACGGTACCATCCGGCTGCTGGTAATTCTCGAGAATGGCAACCAGGGTTCTGCCGACTGCCAGGCCCGAGCCGTTTAACGTATGAACGAATTCCGGTTTGGAATCTTTTTTCCCAGCCTTAGCACGGCACCGAATGTTCGCTCGCCTGGCTTGAAACGCTTCGAAATTACTGCAGGAGGAGATTTCGCGAAACGTCTGCTGCGATGGCAACCATACCTCAATGTCATAGGTCTTTGCCGCAGAAAATCCCATGTCGCCCGCGGAAAGCGTCACCACGCGATAGTGCAATCCCAGTCCTTGAAGCACGGCTTCGGCATGAGAAGTGAGCCGCTCCAGTTCATCATAGGACTGTTCGGGTTTCGCGAAGACGACGAGCTCCACCTTGTTGAATTGGTGAAGACGAATGAGGCCGCGCGTGTCTTTGCCGTAGGAACCGGCTTCGCGTCTGAAGCAGGGGGTATAGGCCGTATAGCGAATTGGCAAAGTATCTTCCGGCAAGACCTCTTCGCGGTGCAGATTGGTGACCGGCACTTCTGCGGTAGGGATCAAGAACAGCTCCTCGTCTCGCATCTGGAACAGGTCTTCTTCGAACTTCGGCAATTGTCCGGTCCCGGTCATGGCGGCGCGATTCACCATGAGCGGCGGCATCACCTCGCGATAGCCGTGTTGGGTGGTATGCATATCCAGCATATAGTTGATGAGCGCCCGCTCGAGACGGGCGCCTAGCCCGGTCAGGACGGCAAAGCGGGCTTTGGCCATGCGCACCGCGCGGTCAAAATCCAGAATGCCTAACGCTTCGCCAAGATCCCAATGCGATTGCGCCGGCGCAGAGAGTTGCGGCGGCGATCCCCATCGACGAACTTCCACATTATCCGCCTCGTTATGACCAGCCGGCACGGAGGCGTGCGGGAGATTGGGAATGCGGAGCGCGATGTGGGCCAACTGTTCCTCGATCACACGAAGCCGGTCCTCAAAACTCTTGATGGTGTCTCCCACGGCCTTCATGGCCGCCATGGCCTCTTCGGCAGGTTGCTTCTCTCGTTTGAGGCGGGCGACTTCCTCGGAACCCTTTTTGAGCTGGTGCCGAAGTTCTTCAACCTGAATCGTCTGGGTACGACGATCCTCCGTCAATTTCCTCAGATCCTCCCAGGCGACGTCCTTCCCGCGTGCCCCTAACCGGTCACGAAGTTCGTCCAGGCTCTCCCGCAATACTCGAAGATCGTACATATCCTCTCCCGTTGAAGCGGCCAGAAATTTAACACCCGATGCCAGCGTAGTCAATGAAACGGGTCTCACCCCGCGATGACGCCTCATCAAGCCCGGCGTCATTGACAACGCGCGGGCGGGGCGGCACCATAGCCCGCGTGAAGCCCGTCTCCAATCCTCCCAATCGATTTGAAACAGTGCAGCGTGAAGCGCTTGAGCCAGCCATGCGCGCCCGCATTCAGCTGTTTGAAGATAAGACGCAGCAGATTCTCAGCCGGAACGACAGCCCTGATCTCCCGTTTCAATGGAGCGTGAATCCCTACCGGGGCTGTTTTCACGCCTGCGCCTACTGTTACGCGCGCCCATCCCATGAGTATTGGGGGTTCGGCGCCGGAAGCGATTTTGAGTCGAAGATCGTGCTGAAGCGTCGGGCGGCAACTCTCTTGCGTCGGGCATTCGAGAAGCCAACCTGGAAAGGCGAGTTAGTGGTGTTTTCGGGCAACACCGACTGTTATCAACCCATCGAGGCGACGCTCGGTTTGACCCGAGCCTGTCTCGACGTCTGTGCGGAGTACCGAAATCCCGTGAGCCTTATCACAAAAGGCGCAATGTTAACACGTGATTTGGATGTGTTCACTCAATTGCACGAGCAGGCCTGGATTCGCGTCTACTTCAGTATCGCCTTTGCCGATGATGAAACCGCGCGTGCGGTGGAGCCGCAGGCTCCCGGCATCAGTGCGCGCTTTGAGGCGATGCGTATGCTTTCCGAGGCCGGCATTCCTACTGGAATTTCCGTGGCGCCGATCATCCCGGGTTTGAACGAACAGGCCATTCCTGAAATACTGTCCCGTGCCAAGCAGGCGGGAGCGACCTCTGCGACCTGGAGTCTGCTTCGGTTACCGGGACATGTCGAGCAGGTCTTTATTGAGCGTCTGTGCGAGGCCTTTCCCGATCGGGTTTCGAAAATCATGCATCGCATTCGGGAGGTTCGCGGGGGAGCCTTGAGCGACGCGGAATTTTTCAGCCGGCATCATGGCAGGGGGACCTATTGGCGCTGTATCGAGCAGTTATTCGAGTTGGGACGCAGGCGTGCCGGCTTCATGTCGGATGAGTTGCCCGTTCCGCAGACGTTTCGGCGCCCGACGGGGCAACAATCGCTGTTTTGCGAGGAGGAGTCGCTGTGAAGCATAACCCGGGATTCTTAAAAGTCGTGGATGAAGCGCGGGCCCGCGTGTGCGAATGTACCGCATCTGATGTGAAACTCCGACTGGATCGCGGCGAACGGTTCTACTTTGTTGACGTCCGGGAGGATGACGAATTCTGTCAGGACCATGCGGCAGGGGCCATCCACATCGGCAAGGGTGTGATCGAGCGTGATATTGAAACGGCGATTCCCAACAGGCAGGAGCCGATCGTGTTGTATTGCGGTGGCGGGTATCGGTCGGTATTGGCTGCCGACAGCCTCCGCCAAATGGGTTATACAAATGTGATTTCGATGGACGGTGGCATCAAGGCATGGCGCGCCGCCGGATACCCGATTGAGAAAGGGCGGCGTCCCTAACGCATGCCGTTTTCAAGGCGCGAATTCTTCCACAATGCCGGATTTGGTGTCCTCCTGCTGCCGGCACTGCTGCGCTCGCCACAGACCATTTTACGTCATCTCCTGTTCGATCCCGAGGGGCCGCTGGTTTCGCCTAAGCCCATTCCGGTCAATCCATTCATGCGGGAAGGCCGCTCCCTTGTGGTTATAGTCTACGGCACAGACCCCGGGCGTATGCTTGCGCGCGCCCTTGAGCTGCTTGGCGGGATTGACCGGTTGGGCCTCGGCGGGACCCGTGTCCTGCTGAAACCCAATGTGCTGAACGATCAGCCGCCGCCGTCGACGACCAATCCTCTGGTGGTGAAGGCCATGGCCGACATGGTCAGGGCCAATGGCGCGGCAGAGGTGGTGGTGGCCGACGGGTCGGGGATCATCCGCCTTCCGACATCCGCCAACCTGACCAGCACAGGGATCCGAGCGGCAGCGGAATCAGCCGGGGCCAAGGTGCTGGCGCTTGAAGATGAGCCCTGGGTGCGGCTTGAACCGCCTGAAGCCAAGGCGATCGGCCATTTCTATTTCTCGAGGCCGGTGCATGAAGCTGATGTAGTGATCAACATGCCGGTCATCAAGACCCATCGCTTTGCAGAGTTTTCCTGCAGCCTGAAAAATTTCGTGGGGGCGGTCCATCCGCGCTATCGTCCTTCAGTGACTTTTTGGAGCGGGGATTGGCACGAGCGCATTGCTGAAATCAATCTCGCGGTTCATCCCGCGCTGACCGTGGCCGACGGCACCACCATCATGATCGAGGGCGGGCCGACATCAGGCACCCCCTCGAAGACGGATCTACTCATTTGCAGCGGTGACCGAGTTGCGGTGGACCTCACGGCCATCGCGCTGCTGCGGTCGTTCGGCGCGTTGTCGAAACTGCAGGGCAGGCGGATCGGCGATCAACGGCAGATCCGACGCGCGGCGGCACTTGGATTAGGAGTCGAATCTGGGCGAGGGATTGAACTCGTCACTGGGGCGGTGGGTCCGGCTCCACCAGCTTTTTTCCAGCTGGTGGAGCATATTCGGCAGGAACTGCTGGAGCCATGACGGCTATTTGTTGGTGCGGTCAAACTCCTTGATGACCTGTTCGGTCAAATCGATCGTGTCTTTGTTGAAAATCACGATTTTTACCGTTTGCTCGCTCCCCTTATCCAACACCAGTTGATACCCGCCCTTGTCGGCGACCGCCTGTGTGGCCACGGCAATCTTCTTCATATACTCATCGACGAGTTCCTTCTGCTTGCCCTGCAGTTCTTGGTTAAACTCCTGCGCGCGCTTCTGGTAATCCTGGATCTTGCTACGAAACGAGGTTTCCTTGTCTTTCTTTTCCGCGTCGGTCAATTTGGAGGTCGGCTCTTTGAGCTGCTTCTCCGTATTGCGCAACTCTTCCTCATCCCGGGACAGCAGCTTCTGGCGTGTTGCCACATACTCCCGCAGCCCGTCCAGCGCTCGTTTGCCGGCCTTGCTCTTTTCGAGGATCACTTGAGGATCGACGACCCCCATCTTGAACTCCGCCGCTGGACTTGTTGAAAACAAGCCGAGGGTCGCTGCGACAAGCGCTCCGACCACGACCGCGAGCCGGCCTGCTCCATGCCACTTCACACCCATCTCGGGACTCCTTTCGCGGGAAAAATGTCGTACTTCAAACCTTGGGAGAATAGCTGCCTGCCGGTATCGTGTCAAGAAGGGAGGTATTGAGGAGGGAGGCTGATTTGACAGGCGTTGGACTGGTGGCTATAAGCCAGACACAGGCATGTATCGTCAGAACATCCGGCCGGCGCCAGAGGCGGGTGAGAAAGGAATCCATAATGTCTTCCGAGCAAGAGCAGGCGCACCGCCTCTTTATCCGTGCGCTGCAACATGACGTTATCGGTTGCGGAAACGCCGGATGTCCGGGGCCGGTCGAGGCGGTCGATCAGTCGCAAACACGAGACCGGGTCAAGACCTTTGAGATGCATTGCGAGCGTTGCGGGTGGCACACCAGCGTGACGGGGCGTGAACAGCCTACCCCGCTCTGGGACAATGCTTCCTTGGAATTGATGGCAGATGAACATTTGATGCATCAACAGCCGGTCTGCCCCTACGATGACACGCCGGTCGTGTTCATCTCCCTGCCGAATCCGCGCCGGAAGGCGAAGTACCGTGTGGCCTGTTTTTATTGCGGCAGACAAACCGAAATGGATTGGCCGCCGCCTGAGAGCAGGCGATAGCGACGGGATCTGACATGAGGCGCCGGGAGGTTAGACGAAGTAGCGGCCCGTGTCGAAGTGGTATTCGGCGTTGTCGACAAGCTGCAGAATGTTGTGGGTATACGTTCCAGTTCCGTCCTGCGCGGCCAGGTCGAGCTCGGGGCCATCCTCGATCGGAGTTCCCTCCGCATCCGTAATCACTCGTACCATTGGACGTTCGGCATTGCTCTTGTCCTGAGCGGGCTTGATGACGACCGCCAGCGGGCCGGAGTCGAGACGTACGAGGCTGCCGATGGGAATGATGCCCACGCAGTTCACGAACAGTTTGAGCAGCACGGGATCGAAGGATTGCCCGCTTTTCCCAAACATGAATTTGAGCACGTTCGCGGGGGACATCGGCTCCCGGCGATACACGCGTGAGGAGGTCATCGCATCGTAACAGTCGGCGATCGTGATGATACGGCTGGCCACGGTTTGACTCCAGGGTACCCGGAGTTTGGGATACCCCGAAAAATCATAGTTCATATGATGTTCGAAGGAGGCCGAGGCCATGCGTGCGGGCACATTGTTGATGCCGCGCGCCTTGACAAGGGTGAACACTCCTTCAATCGGGTGTGAGCGCATGATGGCCCACTCGTCCTGCGTAAACTCGCCGGGCTTGTTCAAGACATCCAGGGAAATGGCGCACTTGCCCACGTCGTGAAACAGCGCCGACAGCCCAAGATCGGCCAGTTCGACCTTCGGGTATCCGGCTCGATTGCCGAGGGCCATCGCCAACAGCGACACGTTCACGGAATGGTTATGGGTATATTGATCATGACAGCGGAGGTTGGTCAGCCCCAGGAGCGTGGATTCGTCTTGCATCAACAATTCGACGATATTCTGAATCGCGCGTTTTGCCTGCTTGAAGCTGACGGTCCCGCCGGCACGCGTATTCTTTGTGAGGTCGCCGAGAGCCGACGCCGCTTTCGCATAGCGGCCTTTCGCGATGGCCTTCCGCTTCTCCCTCACATCTTCCGGGCCACCCGCTAACGTCCCGAGCCGCGTTCCAGACGTGCCGGCGTCGTTCGACGGTTGAAGCTGAAGTGCTCGAGGTTCCTCCAGTGCGATCCCTTTGACGCCCGCCGTTTGAAGGGCTTCCTGCAGATCGGCGAGCGTCTGCTTTTCCGGATCCAGGCTGACAAAAAGATAGGCGAACTCACGAAAGTCTTTGGACTCGGCCGCCGAGGCAAACGTGATCCCGCCGATATGCCACTTGTTCAACGCTTCGATGATGCTCGCAAAGACGGCCATCTGCTGTGAGCTCATTTTCAGATGGCTGTCTCCGAGAAAGAGAAAGTCATTCTGCAAGCGAAGCGCAACGGGATGGTCCGCCGCCAGCGTTTTCACCAGGGTCAATATGGAATCCACGGGCTTGTCGAGCGCCGCATTGGTGCGACCGTGAATGCGCGAGGTTTTGATCAGGACGTTCAGCTGAGTCACCAGCTGGATGCCCAGCATGGCCAGTTGTTGGTCGAGAATATCCCCGGCCTCGGAACCTTTGGCGATCTTGTTGGCGAGCGACCGTTCATGGGTGAGGATCGGATGCGCCGCGTCCGTGCTCGGGGCCGGATTCGCAGGAGAAGGAGAGTCGGTCACAGGGTTCCTCGCAATTAGGAGTTGGCTGCGCTGGGAATGGTATGCCGCTGTTGGCGGTTTGCGAAGGAGAGGGCCGCGCTGCAGGCTTGCCGGATGGCGGTGCCACCCTTTTTTTGTCCGAGCTCAAGGGCGGCCATTGCCGCAGGGGTGGCCAATTTGCCGAGGATTTCTGCCGCCAATAACGCAAGCTCCTCTTTCTTTTTTCGATTGGTCCAGGACCATTCCGTCAACAGTCCTTGCCAGTAGGGCACGGCTTCATCCGCGGTCGTGTGTTTGATGGCCTGATAGATCGCGCGTTTTTCCGCCGGCGAACGGTCGTAGAAGTCATCGGCCGTAACGAAGGGGGCCCACGCTGAAAAGGCGGCCGTATATTGGCCGCCGGTGAGTACTTTCATCGCCGTGAGGCGAACGGTTTCATCGCTGTCGCTTAAGACCCCGACCAGCTTCACACCGCTGCCGGAGGGGCGAAGGGCCGACAGAATTCGCAAGGCGTCGCGACGCACGGTGGCTTCGGGATGGCGCAGCGCTTTCTCCACGCTGTCGGCAAAACGGGCATCATTCCATCGGGAGATGAGGGTCAGGAGATTCCTTACGAAGGTCGGCCGTTTATCGGTCAGGCCGCGGATGATCGGTTCGGCATGATCCCGCGCGAGCGATTGCAGGGTCTCCATGACGACGGCCTGATGTGCCGGCGTATCAAGGGTTGCCAGCACTGAGCAGAGTCCCGGGATCACAGCGGGTTTCATCATGAGCAGGAGGGTGATCAGCCCTTCCGTGTTGGCCTGGGGGTTGCGGTTCAGGTAGACACCAATGGCTTTCAATCGCTCAGGGCGACCCAAGCCATCGAATAATGCGGCGACCTGTTGTTTGTGGCTTTCCGAAAGATCAGGCCGGACCGTCTCCGCTTCCTGCAACATCGTCAGCACGGTTTCGATCAACGTCCATTGTCCTGCCCGAATCAGCGCCTCCAACACGTGATCCCAGACGTCGAAGAGTTTGGTCAGGAGCACAGGGGACGGTTCGGAAGCCAGCACAGCCGAGAGGATATCGAGGATGTACGCCGTGGCATCGCGAGCGGTTTCGCGCTGGATTTCTTGAGTCAACGCCTCGTGCTCTTCGTCCGAGACATCATAACCGACGACATTGGTCTGGAAGCGACGGTTGCGGTTGGCGGTGCCGCTGGTGGCATTCCCACTCGCCGGTTCGGCGGTGCCGCCGGCGCCTTCCTTTTCAGCGGCCTTCGTTGCGCGCTCGCGATCGAGTAGTTCGCGCAATGAGCCGACGGGCATACTCATGTAGCCCTGGGTCTGAAGTTCGAGTTCGTCGAGTCCGAACCCGGATGCCCGGACAAGTTCTTCCGCGGTCACCAGGGTAATGGTCTCAAGGTTTTTCGCCCACAATCGCGTCACGATATCGTCGTCTTCTTCATGCTCGACGGCGCCGTCGGCCGATGTGCTCTCGTCGGCCGGCATGCCCCAAAGCGCCTCTAGAAAAAAGGCGAGGTCTTCGCGGGAGAGTCCCTGGTGGAAGCTCAGCTCACGGATCCCGTCCGAATACATTTTGAAGGCGAAGCTATCTCCGGTGGCATCGCGCTCCGGTTCGTAGACCACTTCGTCTTGGAAGAACAGCTGGTTGCGCTGCACCAGCAGGGTGAGGCGGGTGTGCTGCGCCAGATGGTTGGTCAGGTCATCATAAAATTGTTGGAAGAATCGCTGCGCCACCGGGTTGTTCGTGCCATACGTACGAGCCGATTTGGCCGCCTTATCGAGCAGCTTCAACAACTGCTTGATGGCAGCGACTTGCGGGTCGGCGCCTGCTTTCACGAAGGGAGTCAGCGGAATGCCGTCTCCGGGCGGTACCGTAGGTTCCATACGGTCAGTCGTACCGTGAGGCTCACTATTCGTCAAGAAAATAGCCGGTCTGCGCACGACTTCCTGCGCAGGAGCCCGTCGCGATTCCCGGACAAGGCCGGTCCGCCGCCATTGCGCCGGCCAGGACGAGACAGTAGAATTCCTCCGTGACTAGTCCGGCTCCATCCCCGCTCATTCTTTGTTTCGGTGATAGCCTCACGGCCGGGTATCAAACGCCCGGTCCGGCGCATCCCTCCGGTGAAGACACGCCATATGGTCACATCTTGCAGGAATATCTCGGCAAGCAAGGCCGGGTCGAGGTCAGCGGAATCTGCGGTGAAGTGACCGGCGAAATGGTGCTGCGTTTCCGCACGGCGGTCCTCGAACGCCGTCCTCAGATGGTGATCATTCTGGGAGGCACGAATGATCTGGGATGGAACGCCGATCCCGCGGAGATCATGCGCAATCTCACCAAGCTGTATGAATTGGCGAGAGCCTCGTCGATCGTACCGGTTCCCGTGACTGTCCCATCCATCCGGGTTGAGCTGGGCGGGGAGAATGCCGATGCCGCCTCGTGGGTGGCGCAGCATATTCAGCGGCGGCAGCAATTGAATGCCATGATCGCAGACTACGCGGAAAGAAAGGGCCTTCAGTGGGTCGACTTGTTCATGGCGACAGCTGAACCGGCGTCTCTGATGCTGGCGCAGCCGTACTCGAATGACGGGCTGCATTTGACCAGCAGCGGCTACCGCGTATTCGGCCGGCTGGTGTATGAGCAGATCTTCGCCGCGGGTCACGCCATCTCAGATGGGGCGCCTTCGGATGCGGCGGGTTCATGATCGAGGAGGTGACGGATCACGATTTCGCGCGCACAGTGGAGCAGGTCTCCATCCCGGTGCTCGTGGAGTTCTGGCAGCCTGGATGCGGACATTGTGTGGCGCTTCTTACGCAACTCGAGCAGCTACAGGATGAGATGGGAACAGCGGTGAAGATTGTGAAAATGAACGTCCAAGAAAACTTCCAGATTCCTGCCGAACTCGAAATCAGGTCCTTACCGGCCCTGGCGCTATTTGAGCACGGAGCATTCGTGCGGTTTATCGGCGGGATCGGGAAGAAGGAGGAAATCCGAAAACAATTGCATGCATCAGTCAGCGCTCAGCAGTGATCGTGCTGGATTTCGCCACGGCGAATGTCGCCGGTGGCCGTATTGTTGTCTCAGGCTACAGGATCCTCCAGGTCCGCCCGTCGTGTTGAATCATCCGTTCGGCCTCCACCGGCCCCCAGGTTCCGGCCTGGTACTCGGGCAACCAGCGCAGCTTCTGCTGCGTCCAGCCTTCGAGAATCTTGGTCACCCAGTCCCATGAAGCCTCCACCGCGTCTCGCCGCATGAAACGCGAGGCGTCACCCGCCATCACGTCCAGCAGCAACCGTTCATAGGCTTCCGGGGAGGGGCATCCGAACACGTCGCTATACTGAAAATCCATCTCCACGGGATGCGTCTGCGCCCGTGTGCCGGGGACTCGCGAGATGATGCGCAGGGAGAGGCCTTCGTCCGGCTGAATGCGCAAGGTCAAGACGTTGGCCGGTTGAGGATTGGCGGGGTTGGCATTGAAAAGAATCTGCGGAATGTCTTTGAATTGCACGGCGATTTCACTCGCCCGCTTCGGAAGGGCTTTCCCGGTGCGAAGATAAAACGGCACGCCGGCCCAACGCCAGTTTTCGACGAACGCTTTGACCGCGACAAATGTTTCCGTGGTGGAGGTCGAGCTGACGCCTTTCTCCCGTCGATATCCTGGAATCGGCTGGTCATGCGCGACACCCTCGGCGTATTGCGCCCGCACCGTATACTGCTCCACATCCTTGCCGACGATGGGCCGGAGACAGCGCAGCACCTCCATCTTGGCGTTGCGCACCACGTTCGGGTCGAGCGAATAGGGCGGCTCCATGGCCACAAGACAGAGCAGCTGCAGTAAGTGATTCTGAATCATGTCCCGCAGCGCGCCGGCCTCTTCGTAGTAGCTGGCTCTGGTCCCCACGCCTTCCGATTCGCTGACGGTGATTTGGACGTGATCGATATATTTGTGGTTCCAAATCGGTTCGAAAATGCTATTCGCGAACCGGACCACCATGAGATTCTGGACCGTCTCCTTCCCCAGATAGTGGTCGATCCTGAAAATCTGAGATTCATCGAACACTTTTCCCGTCACTTCATTGATTTGTCGCGCGGAGGCCAGGTCACGCCCGACCGGCTTTTCGACGATAATCCGCGAGTAGGGCGAGGCGGAGGCCGCTGAGGCGGCCAGGCCGGCCTGGGCCAATCCTTCACACACCGAGGCGAAGGAGCTGGGTGGAATACTCAGATAAAAAATGCGGTTGCCGGGCAACTGCATCGCTTGCTCCACGGCCTCCGCTTTGGCGCGGAGCGTGGCGTAGGTCTGTGCATCCTCATTCTCTCCCTGGATATAAAAGAGATGAGACTGGAAGGTGGACCAGGTGTCCTCCACCAGGGCCTGTCGCGAGTGTTTGACGATCCCTTCTTTGACCAGATTGCGAAATTCGTCATCAGTCATCGGCTTGCGTCCCAGGCCGATCACGGCGTATTTGGCCGGCAGGAGCCCGTCCAGCAGGAGGTTATAGACTGCCGGGATGAGGCGGCGGCGCGCGAGATCGCCGGAGCCGCCGAAAATGACGAGGGTACAGGCCTCGACCGGGGTGACGGTTTCAGGAACAGGCTTGATATCGACTGGCGTTGTTGGCGAAGGCATGGTGTTGGTGTCCGTTGGGTTGAAGCTCAGCGCCGGACGCTATGTCCGCCGAAGGCGTTGCGCAATGCGGCCAGCATTTTTTCCGCAAACGATTCTTCCTGCCGCGACCGGAAGCGGGTGAACAGCGCCGCCGTAAGAGTCGGCACGGGCACATCCTTATCGATCGCATCTTGTATCATCCAGCGGCCCTCGCCGGAATCCTGCACATACCCTTTGAGTTTTTCGAGCTTGGGATCCTGCTTCAACGCGCCGACCGCCAATTCCAGCAGCCAGGAGCGGATCACGCTGCCATGCATCCACACATCGGCGATCTTCCCCAGATCGAGGCGATACTCGCTTTTCGCCATGAGCTCAAACCCCTCGGCGTACCCTTGCATCATGCTGTATTCAATGCCGTTGTGAACCATCTTGACGTAGTGGCCGGCGCCGTGCCCGCCCATATGAGCCCACCCCTGTTCGGGAGCCAGCGTCGTGAAGACGGGGGTCAGGCGCTGAACCGGTTCGGTCTCGCCGCCGACCATCAGGCAGTACCCAACCGTCAGCCCCCAAATGCCGCCGCTGGTGCCGACGTCGATATAGTGGATGCCTTTCTTCTGTAATTCGGCGGCGCGGCGAGTATCGTCGTGGAAGCGGGTGTTGCCGCCGTCGATAATCGTGTCGCCTGGCTGCAGCAGCGCGCTGATGGCTTGAATCGTTTCTTCAGTCGGCGCTCCCGAGGGAACCATGACCCACACCGCGCGAGGGGCGGCGAGTTTCGAGACAAGGTCGCTCAAGGAGGCGGCGCCCATACAACCCTTGCTCTCGGCCTGCTTGACGACATCTGGTGAACGATCGTAGACCACGACGCGGTGCCGGCCCTGCTGCAGGCGCGTCACCATATTCATGCCCATCTTGCCGAGTCCGACGAATCCAAGTTCCATAGATCACCTCTCTGATGAAGACCGGTAAACGATGACTTGCGCGGCGCAGGTTCTGGACAACGCGCCGCTCCATTGGTTCGGTGAAGTCCCGATGCGATTACGGTCGGGGCTCCGTGCACACGAATGCCACCTTTGAACGGGATGACGGAGCCCTGTTAATCCACCCGGGGCGGAAGGGGGATATCGCGGAACAGGGTCTCGGCAAACCGTCGGCCGGCCATCAGCCGGTCGTGAAGGGTAGCCGCGCTCAGGAACTGGCCGGCTAATTCCCCGAGTGCCGGGTCACGGGAAGCCAGGAACCGGAGGGTGTCTACCGGCGCGGTGAACCAGAGTCCACGGGTTCGAAAGAATGCGGCTACGCACTCCTCGAAAAAGAGGTGCAGCAGGTATTGCGCGGTGTTGGGCTTGTCGCGCAAGTCCTCGACTTTTCCGAGCCAATGCAGGCACTCCGCCTTCAGGCGGATGCGTTCGTGCATCGTGGCCGCAGGCGGACCCTGGCGAAAACGTTGCGCAGCTTTAGCGATGAGTTGCGCGGCGATGTCTTCATGGTCATAGAGAACCCGTCCTTTGCGAAGCAGGGGCGCGAGACGAGGAGAATAGGCCAGATCCTCGGAGACGGTCTTGTATTCCCCGTAGCGGAGATCGACAAGCCGGTCTCCCACGCGAATCATTTCCTGTCCATCGGTCGGGCCTTTGACCAAAACAATGAGATCGATATCGCTGTGCGCGGTCACGGCGCGCCGTGCGCCGGTCCCGACGAGGATGATGCCGACCAGATCGCCGCCGCGTTTGGCCCGCACGTACTTGACGGCGCCAGCGAGGGCTTCGTCGTAACCGGGCGGCGTCACTGCCGGAGGCATCTCAGGCGGTTCGGGAATATCCAGTAACTCGGCCTTCAGTTCCTCTGACGAAGGGAGTGCCGAGGAAGACTGCGGTGAAGAGGCTGCAAGGGGTGATTCCATATCTATCCTTGAACGTGGTCAGGCGGCCTGCACACGGCGTATCTGTTGCTCAAGCGTGCCGAGCCAGGTGTCGAACGGCTGGTCGGCATCGACGACAATCTCAAGCTTTCCATTAGGGAGTTTGCGGACGATGCCGGGATGTTCCGGCGAGAGGGGAATTTCCACCCACTCGCGATTGAGTCCTAGGGCATCCGTCACGTCAAGAATGCGACTGATCTGTTGAAACGACACTGCCTGAAACGACACGCATTCCTCTCTGCTCGAATCGGCTGGTGGGCATTGTAGGAGGGGGAACACAGCCTGTCAATGTGAGGCGCCGGGCCTATGGGTTGAGCACGCGCGCGATATGGTCGGCGGCCTGCTCGATGGCCTCGGACGATACGTCGAGATGGGTCACTGCGCGACACGTGAATCCGCCGACGGCGTTGATCAGCACGCCTTCCTGCTTGAGAGCGGCCACGAAAGCCGGTGTGGAAAATTTCGGGCTGTGTACGTCGAAGAACAGAATGTTCGTCTCGACCAGGGTTGGATCGATGGTGACGGCCGGAATCTGTTGGAGTCGGGCAGCGAGACGCTTGGCGTGTGCATGGTCGTCACTGAGGCGTTGAATGTGATGTTCCAAGGCGTAGAGGCCCGCCGCCGCGAGAATGCCGGACTGGCGCATGGCGCCTCCGTACATGCGGCGAAAACGGCGGAGTCGCTCCAGCAAGCCGGGATCATCGGTCGCAATCAACGAGCCCGCCGGCGCTCCCAGTCCCTTGGAGAGGCAGAAGGTGACCGTGTCGAAATGCCGCGCGTATTCCGCGGCTGACACTCCCGATGCCACGACTGCGTTGAAGAGGCGGGCGCCGTCGAGGTGCATGGGCAAGCCATGCGCGGTGGCGACGGCGCGAATGGCGTGAATGGTTGAGAGCGGGTAGACCCTGCCACCTCCGGCATTGTGCGTGTTCTCAATACAAATCAGCGCACTCTGGATACTGTAGGGATCCTTCGGACGAATAGCGGCTTGCACCTGTTCCGCTGTCATGAGCCCCTGCTTGCCGGTCACCCAATGGAGTTGCACTCCGGCCAATGCGGCCGCTGCGCCCTGCTCATACCGAATGATATGCGACTGACCTTCAACAATCACTTCATGTCCTGGTTGAGCCTGCGCGCGCAGAGACAATTGGTTGCCAAGGGTGCCCGAGGGCACAAAGAGTGCGGCGCGTTTTCCCACGAGGGCGGCGCCGACCTCCTGGAGACGGTTGACCGTGGGGTCTTCCCCATAGATGTCATCACCCACTTCGGCGCGGGCCATGGCTTCGCGCATGGCGGGGGAGGGTTTGGTGACCGTATCGCTCCGGAGATCGATCATGGATGGGCCTGTGTTCAACAAGAAGGGCCGAATGATTCACGACCAGCCGCGGGCCCCATTCTAACAAATTTTCTTCGTGCCGGTGGTCATCGGCCTGGTACACTGACACACAGTTGGAGTCTCATGGAGAGATCGCATTGGTCAGTGCTCCGCTTTGTGCAGGCTGAGCCGCAAGAAGTGCGGCCGTTGGCCTGGTCGTTCGGATATTTTTTCTGTCTCCTCTGCGGCTACTACATTCTTCGCCCCGTGCGCGATGAAATGGCGATCCAGGGCGGGGTCCACAATCTTCCCTGGATGATGACGGGCACGTTTGTCACCTTGCTGGCTGTCACGCCGCTGTTCGGCTGGTTATCGGCGAGGTATTCCCGCTATCGGTTGCTGCTCGCCGTCTATCTGTTCTTTATTGCCAATCTGATCGGCCTGTATTTTTTGATGACGAGCGGTGTGTACATCGAATGGGTCGCGCGCGGGTTTTTTGTCTGGCTCTCGGTATTCAACCTGTTCGTCGTCTCGGTGTTCTGGAGTTTCATGGCCGATCTGTTTACGCCGGCGCAGGGGGCGCGCCTCTTTGGAATGATTGCGGCAGGCGGCAGCACCGGCGCCTTGTTCGGACCGCTTATCACGACCGGACTGACCTATGTGTTCCCGGTTCCGGTGTTGATGCTGGTATCGGCTGCCTTCCTTGTGGCCTGCATCGGCTGCATCTACCAACTGGAGATGTGGAGCCGCAGCCGGTCACGGTCCCATCACGAGAACAGCGGGGAACCATTGGGTGGAGGCTTTCTGGCCGGCGTTCGCCTCGTGTGGTCGTCGCCGTATCTACTCGGTATCTGTGGCTACCTGACCTTTTTGACCATGACGGCCACCTTCTTATATTTCGAACAGGTGCGTCTGGTGGCTCAACAGTTCGACACGCCGGAAGCCCGCACGCGCCTGTTCTCCATGCTGGACTTTGCCACCAACATCCTCACCTGGCTGACGCAGCTACTGCTCACCAACCGCGTGGTGGCCAGGTTCGGGCTGGCGGCGGCCTTACTGTTTCTGCCGGCGGTGAGTCTCCTCGGGTTTCTGGGCATTGCGCTCTGGCCGGGATTGGTCGTGTACGTCAGCTTTTCCGTGCTGCGTCGAGTAGGGGAATATGCGCTTTCGAAACCGGCGCGTGAGGTGCTGTTCACGGTGGTCAGCCGCGAGGAGAAATATAAGGCGAAAAATTTTATCGATACGGCGATTTCTCGCGCCGGTGATGCCTCGACCGGTTGGGTAATCTCTGGCCTCAAGGCGCTCAGCGTGACGACGGTACAGATCGCCTGGGTCCTGGTCCCTCTCATGGTTCTGTGGGCCTGGCTGGGCCGATGGCTGGCCGCGCAACAGCGCAAACAGGCCGACTCAGGGTAGGCCGGCGCTTGACGGGGCGAGGCTGCATCGATCGATCCTCGTCCTCGAAGTGAGCGCCAGAAGCTGCCAACGGCTCCTTCCGTTTGGCTCTCATCTTCATAAACGGGGGCGTCCCCGTGAACGCATAGCTCATCTATCACGTGAGAGGTTGATCGACCGGCGGTGTCTTGGCCTTGTTGGCAGCGCAGGTGCTGGAACCAGGAGGAGAATCGGTGGGCTTCGTTGGCCTGCTAGATGCCCAACACGCTACGCCGTGGATGCACCGAAGGGACCGACGCCCATGGAAAAACTGATGGTGTACATTTGGCGAGACTTGCAGGACGCCTGGGATGCGACGGGTGAATCCAAGCACGAGGACGTGAAGCCTCCTCTCGAACAACGAGGTGAAGAGGCCCGAGTGGAGACTCCAATGCAGTGGGCACAGGACCGAGGTCCGTTACCTGAAGCGGGCAGGCTGCCTTCGGTTCGCTGAAACTGGGATACGCCATGGCATGCGAAGCTGGACGAGTGGTCGCTTGGTCACTCGTTCGCCTCCCGGTCGATGGGGCGGATCGGAGTTGTCTCATAAGCCTGGGGAAATCTATTTCTCCCCATGATTCTGCAATGGTCGTGCACTCAATTCGGTAAACGACTATCGCGGTAAATTCTACTTTCCGATCTGCGGGCGCCAGACCTTGGAACTCTCCATGATGTGTGGCTCGTGCGGTCGACCGCAGGACTACTCGGTCATCTTCTGCAATCAGATCATCGATGGAGTGGTGAGTGTCCGGAAAGGCACGACGAAACTCTCGTTCTGATCGGTCCAATTCCAGTCGATCCATTGTGCTCCCACCCACATGACCGACATAGTCAGGAGCGATAAACTCGTCAAGATTTCCTGCAAAGCCAGAGTTCGCGAAGGCAATCCACCGGCGAATGAGATCTTTGTTGCGATCCTGGGTCATAGCCTCAACACGTTGCCGAACGACGAATGCGATGGTCGCGCACGCGTGTAGGTTTCAACCTTCCTGCCCGCGCGACCCATGATATAGTCGGTCAATGACGAAGCAGCCGGACGTGGAGGGCAGAGAACGCCCCTGTCTTTCTCCAGCCATCATGTCCCTACGAGAAGGTGATATGGATCGGCATTCGCGCGAAAGGCATGACATGATAACCCCACAAATCATTTGCCTGAATGGCACATCAAGCGCCGGGAAAACTGCCATCGCCAAGCAACTTCAGGAACAATTGCTCCCGACAGTCTATTTGAACTTCTCAATCGACAGCATTTTGTACACCGTGCCTCCAAGTGCCCTTTACCGCATGACGCATGGAGAGGATATCGCTGACCTCAACTATCCTCAGTTGGTGCGGTCCTTTCATGCCTGCGTCGCTCGCTTGGTCGAGATGGGCAATTTTCTGGTGATCGACAATGCGATGGATCGAGCCGAACACGCGATCGATTTGCTAGAGAGGGTCCAGGCATGTAGCCTGCTCTTGGTGGGGGTTCACTGTTCGTTGGATGAGCTGAATCGGAGGGAACGTCAACGGCAGGATCGAACGATCGGGGAAGCGGCCGCTCAGTTCAATCGGGTTCATCAGGGCATCATCTATGATGTGGAAGTTGATTCCAGCACCAAAGATCCATCTGAGTTGGCAGCAGAGATCGTGGATTACATCAAACGAGTTGGTGTTTTACGAGGACGCGACAAGACCATGGCAAGCAGGCGAACACTCGATCGCACATAGATAGAGACACGGATCGTGGAGTCCTTCCAACGATTAGGACTGCGTCGGCTTAAGCGCCACGACGGGCGAACGGCCTGATTGCGTCTCCTGCTGCGCACGCTCTCGATGACGCACCTCCGCAAACATCGTATACATCACCGGTACCAAAAACAGGGTGAGGAGTGTTGATAGGGCGAGACCGGTGATGACGACAAGGCCGATGTGCCAACGGCCCGCCGCGCCGGCACCGGAAGCCAAGGCCAGGGGAAGCGCAGCCAGAATCGTGGCCATGGTGGTCATAATGATGGGGCGCAGACGCAGGACCGACGCTTCGACAATGGCGAGGTGGAGCGAGCGGCCGTCGTGCCGAAGCTGATTGGCAAACTCGACGATGAGAATGGCATTCTTCGTGACGAGTCCGATCAGGATCATCAATCCAATTTCGCTGTAGATGTTCAGGGTGCCACGAAACAGCGAGAGCGCCAACAAGGCGCCGGCCATGGCCGGCGGAACCGACAACAACACCGTGACCGGATGGCGGAAGCTTTCGAACTGTGCCGCCAAAATGAGATAGACCACCAGCAGGGCCAGGACGACGATGAAGTGAAGATTCCCGGATGATTCCTTGAACTCTTTGGTTTCTCCCGCATAACTGACACTGGCCCCTGCCGGCAGGTGTTTCCGGATCATAGTCTCGAGTGCGTCGATCGATTGACTCAGCGTAGATCCGGACCCGACTCCCGCGCTGATCGTGACGGCTCTCAGTTTTTCATAATGATTCAGTTGTTTCGGCGCGACCGTCTCGCTCAGCGTGACCAGATTGCTGAGCGGGATGAGATCGCCCCGGCTTCCGCGAACGTGAAGATGGTCGATATCCGATTTCGTGCCGCGGTGCAGGGGCCGCGTTTGCATAATGACCGGATACTCCTTCCCCTCGCGCATGAATGTGGACGATTTCCGCCCACCCAAAAATACCTCCAAGGTACGGCCGATCGTTTCGATTGGAATCCCGAGGTCGGCAGCCTTGTCGCGGTTGATCTCCACACGCAGCCCGGGTTTGTTCATGTCCAGGTCACTGTCAACGTTGATCAATGAAGGGTGTCCCGTTGCGTCATGGCGGACTTTCGCCACGATCTCGTCTAAGACGTCGTAGGTCGGGCCTCGCACGACGATCTGCACCGGGGTTTTACTATCCTCCTGGTTGAAGGGCGGCGGGTTGAGTGCGAAGACCGTGGCGCCCGGAATAGCTGAGAGCGCCGGTTCGACGTCGTTGACGATTTCCCGTTGCGCACGGTCGCGGTCGGACCAATCCTTCAATGTCACCCATGTGACGGCACGATTGACTAATGTGGGGCGGAACCCTCGCGCAACGACCGTGTAATAGGAATCCATTTCAGGAATGTTCGCGGCCTGCTGCTCGCTGTCCTTGGCATACCGGTCCGTGTAGTCGAGGGTCGCCCCTTCGGGCGCGTTCACGTGAATTGCGAACCAGCCGGTATCTTCAAGGGGAGCCAGTTCGCTGGACAGCGTCCAGAACAGCAGACCGCTGACGGCAAGGGAGAGCAAAGCCGCGAGCATGGTCAGCAGCGGTCGTCGCAGCGTCATCTCCAAGGTCGCCCGATAACGTCGGGTAAGCCATTGCAACCAGGCGGAGGCATCCAGTGCTGAGCCCTGCGTGGACGATCCGGCGGTGGCCGCCGAACCTAAGAGGCGGGCACACATTGCCGGCGTGAGAGTTAAGGCGATGAACCCAGAGAGGAGCACCGAACCCGCGACGGCGATTCCTAATTCAGAGAAGAGGCGGCCCACGATGCCGGGAAGGAATATGATCGGGAGGAAGACGGCGGCGAGTGTCAACGTCGTCGAAATGACAGCGAACCCGATTTCACGGCTCCCTGTGAGCGCGGCCTGCGTCGGACTCATGCCTTGTTCGATGCGCCGGTAGACATTTTCCACCACGACGATCGCATCGTCCACGACCAGGCCGATCGCCAACACGAATCCTAACAAGGTGATGGTGTTGATCGAACTACCGGTCACGTGCATCAATACGAAGGTGCCCAGGATCGACCCCGGGATGGCCACAGTCGGAATCAGTGTCGCTTTGGCGCTGCGTAGAAAAATGAACACCACCATGACGACCAAGAGTACGGAGATGCCCACGGCCTCGTAGACCTCCTTCAGCGACCGTTCGATGTAAATGGAACTGTCGAAGGCGGTAACGAGTTGCATGCCCTCAGGCAATAACGATTCCAGAGAGGGAAGGGTGCGCTTGACGGCGCGCGCGGTTTCGAGCGTGTTGGCCTTTGACTGCTTCATAATGCCCAGGCCAATTGCCGGTTTCCCGTTGACCCGGACCAGTTTCCTCTCGTCTTCCGGGGCGATTTCCGCGATTCCGATATCCTGCAGGCGGACCGGGTATCCGTCACGGTAGGCCAGGATCAATCGATTGAATTGTGCTGGTTGCTCCAGTCCTCCTCCCATCCGCACACTGAACTCACGGTGGGTGCTTTCAATTCGGCCTGTGGGTATGGACACGTTCTGCGTGAGGAGGGCATTCTCCACGTCCTGCACCGTCAGGAGTCGCGAAGCAAGCCGATCCGGGTCCAACCAGATCCGCATGGCATAACGTCGCTCGCCGTCGAGCACCACACTCGACACGCCCGGCAGTGGGGCTAGACGATCCTTCAATTGCCGTTGGGCGAAGTCAGTCATGTCTAATTCGCTATGCCGGTCGCTGATCAACGCCAGCCACATGATGCCGTCGGCTTCGCTGTCTTCTTTCATGACGAGTGGCGCTTCAATGGCTTGAGGCAAGAGGGATTGCACTCTGGTGACGCGATCGCGCACATCGTTGGCCGCCGCATCCAGGTTGCGGGTCAAGGCGAATTCGAGGCTGATGGCGGAGAGACCTTCTCTGCTGCTTGAACGCAAGGTTCGCAGGCCCTCGACGCCGCTCAGGGCATCTTCAAGCACGGAAGTAATGTCCGTTTCCACCAGCTGGGCGTCGGCGCTCTTGTACACCGTCAGTACGGACACCACAGGGAAAGTAATATCGGGGTACTCGCGAACGGGGAGCCGAGAGAAAGACAAGATCCCAAAGAGCATCAGCAAGAGCGTGGCAACGGTGGCCAGGACCGGACGCTCGATGGAGAGTGCGGACAGTCTCATAGTGGTATGGGATGAAGGGTCAGCGGACCGAATCCGTCACGGCAACGATCGGATCGTTCTCTTGCACTTTATGGTGGCCGACGCGGATTACCGTGTCCTGTTCCGTGAGTCCGCTTAGCACTTGCGCAAAGCCTCTGATGCGCGTGCCCAACGTAATCTCACGCAGCCGCGCGGTCCCGTCATTGGCCAGGTAGACATAGATCTTGTCCTGTTTCGGCATGACGGCTTCTTCGGGAATCATCAGGGCCCGCTCGTCCTCGCCGTACGTGAGGAGCACTTGGGCAAACATGCCTGGACGAAGGAGCTGTTGCGGGTTGGGAATGCGGGCCCGTAACTGGACGGATCTGGTGGTCAATTCGACCTGTGGATCGATCACGTAGACGGTGCCGTTAAACGTCTTGCCTGTGTATGCATCGGTGGTCAACTCGATTGGTTGGCCCGGCGCCAAATGGCGAAGAAGTGTCTCCGGCACTTTGAAGTCGATCTTGAGCAGGCTGAGGTCTTCGAGATTCACCAGATCCAGGCCGGTGCCGACGAAGTCGCCCGGTGAGACACGACGGATCCCGGTGATCCCTGAAAATGGCGCGCGTATTTTCGCTTTTGCCAATCGCGTGGCAGAGAGACTTTGGTTGGCGTGGGAAACTTGGAGCGCTCCTGCCACCTCATCAAGCTGCTGCTTTGTCACATATCGCTTGCCGTCCAAATCTAACTGTTTCAGTCGTTCATACGTGAGACGGGACACTTTGAGTTGCGCCGCGGCTTGAGCCATTTCGGCTTGGAGTTCGGAATCGTCGAGTTCGACCAGCAGTTGATCTTTCTCCACGGCCTGGCCTTCCTCGAACCAGATCTGACGGATGCGCCCTGCGATCTCGGGGCGAATCATGATGCTTTCGTTGGCGCGTAGCGTGCCGACCGCTCTGATGGTATGCCGGATCCGGTCGAGCGTCACCGGAGCGAGCACCACCGCCGTCGGTGACGGCGGTGGGTTTGGTATGTCTGAAGCTGGGACGGGGGTTAAGCCAATCCATCGGACAGCCAATAGCCCCAGGATCGCGCTCAGAGAGAAGAGCAGTAGGTATATGGTGCGGCGAGGAGTCATGAAATGGTACCGGTACTCAAGATCCCCCGGACACGCAGCCTGAGAGGCGCACACGGGAAGAAATTCTGCGATCGCTATTTGAACTCGAGTTTCTTCAGTCCCTGGACAGGGAGTTCAACCTGTCCGAAATCGGAGTCGCCCTTGAAACTTCCCTCAATCGCGAGTGGAAAATCTCCCGTCTTGCCGTTCGCCAGCGTGATGTGGAGTGTCGGCAGGGCCTTGTCGGCGCCGGGTGTCACCTCCAATTGTTTCACGCCGTCGAACTTGATGTTGACCGTCGCGGTGCCACGTTTGACCGGCAAGTGCTTTAACTCGTGCGGGATAAAGGACGTTTCGTTGACTTTTTCTTCCCAATAAAACAGCACGTTTTTCAAATCGGTCTGCACGTCTTTCGCATCGGTGACCAGCGCATGAAACGCTTTGTCGCCGTTCTGCTGCGCGACAGCGGGCCATGTGCCAGCGCAGAGTGTCGTGACAGCCATGGCCAGGACAGTAAATGGAAAATATAGCAATTGACGACGGTGTGCCATGAAGTCCTCCGTACTTGATAAAAGACAGGCGGTTATTCCATTCGATATGAAAAGGGCAAATCCAATTGTATTTTTGCCAGGGCCAATTGATGTTTGACCTGCAAGGGAAAGGCGTTTCGCACCATGTCCAGCGTGTGACGGTCCAGAACAGAATGCCCTGAGCTTTCTTCGAGCACGAGATCGAGCAAATGGACGGCGGCGCCCCGTTGTTCGATCGTCAAGCGCAGTATGACGCGGCCTTCCCAACGATTCCGTTTTGCCTCTGCCGGGTAGCGTTTGCGTTGATCGACGGAAGACCAGAGAGCCTGCGAAAGCCACCCGTAGTCAGGACGTTCTCCAGGTCGCGCCCGCACGGTTCGCTGTTGCACGACCCGATGCTGGACGGGTTCTACCGGCCGTTGAACGATCGCCTGTTCGACTTGTTGTGGAGCCTCGACCGGCACGGGCGCCGTTTCGATTGGCGCGGCGTCGCTCTCAATGGCGGCGATCTGAGTGAGAGGCTCCGCCTGTTTGATGACCGGTTCGGTTGAAGCGACCGCTTGAGGCACGGAGTATTGTTGGACGACTGGAGTCGATTCTTGGACGACGGCAGTGTGTTCCACAACGGTTTTCGCGACTTCCGTGGTGGAACTCACCGGTTCCTGGATGGTCGGGGTAACAGTTGCGATCTGTTGCGTGGTGACCTGTTGAATTGGTTGAGCAGTCTGTACCGGCAGGCTGTCCCGGATGGGCTGGGTCTGTTGAACCGGCCGCGGCTCCGTCACGCGTTGGACCTGTTGGACGACGGGTTGACTCTTGACCTGCTGAACCGGCTGAGGCCGAGGGTGTGTCTGTGTCACCGGTTGAGGTGTGGGCGGAGGCTGCGACTCAACGGGCGGCGACGGCGCTGGTTCTGTCGCAGGAGGCGGAGGTTGCACGACCGCCACGTCCCACTTGAAGGTGGGGGGGGGCGGCGTTGGTATTTCCGTGAGCAACGCGACGGCTAGCCCGATGAGCAGGCCGTGGATCGACATGGAGAAGGCCCAGCAGAGCGAAGCCCGTTGGCGTTGCGACGAGTCCACTGGCAGTGCCAGACTCATGAGCGAACCACCTCAAGACTGACCTGCTGAAAGCCCAAGCTGCGGATCTCATCGACGACGGACACGAATCGGTCGAGCACTGTCACTCGATCAGCGCGCACGAGCACGGATGATTCCCGTGGGTGGGCAGTGAGCAGGCTGCTTAAGCCATTTTCAGGAACCGGCGTATCGTTCATGAAGATTGTCCCTTCCGCCGTTATGGTGATGACGAGAGGGACATCCTTTCGCTCCGAGGCAGCGTGCGCCTTCGCCAACTGAACCGGGATTTGTCCCGTCGTAATGAACGTGGCCGTGGTCAGGACAATGACCAGGAGGACGAGCATGACGTCGACCAAGGGGATCACATTGATCTGGTCCAGATCACGTCCCATGCTGAATCTTGAATTGCGTCATTAACTCCGTGACCCGCCGCCGGAGCACATTGTTGAGCACGACACAGGGAATCGCCACGAGTAGGCCGACCGCCGTGGCCTTGAGCGCCAGACTCAGGCCGACCATGATGGTCTGAACCGCCATGGTGCCCGAGGATCCCATGGTGTGGAAGGTCAGCATAATGCCGAGCACCGTCCCGAGCAGGCCGATATAGGGAGCATTCGCGGCTACGGTTCCAATGACCACCAACCGCTTTGTCAGGGCCACTTCGAATTCTTCTTGGGAACCGTATCGCCGGAGGTCGATACGATGGTAAAAGATCCAGCGTTCCGCGGCTACCGCAATGGCCCAGAGACTGAGGGCCAACAGCAGCCCGATGATCCCGTAATCCACCAACCCTTTGAGATGTTCCACTCGATTCGCTCCCTTTCCGTTCGAATCCGCTCCCCCTCACTATATCGACGTTCAAGCGAGCGAGTTCTGCACCCCCTGCGAAGATATTTTTTATCGCTGGGAAGGGACCGGGGGCCGTGACGGTTCTTCTGTGTAGGCATAACCTTTGCTGTGCATGCAGCCGCTCAGATTGATGCCGCCGGCCATGGTTTCTTTTCCATGTTCGGCTCCGGAGAGCACCTCCGCTTTGCATTGCTCCCAATCTTCCTGCGTGTGGAGGTCGGACTTTCCGGTTTGCCCCCATCGCCCCTCGGCACAAGCGGACAGGAGCGTGAAGAGAAGGCCTGTTGCGATCCAGATCAACGGCATGGCCTTAGAACTTCAACCCAACGGTGGCCAACACGGTCCGAGGCTCGCCGAAAAAGAAGAAGCTCGAACCGTTGTAGGAAGTGGCCACGTACCGCTGGTCAAGCAGATTTCTGACGTTGAGCGCGATGTGCATGCTCTTCGCTCCCACCCAGTTTCCCTTCTGCAGGTCATGGTTGTAGTAGAGGGCCGCGTCGGCGCGGATGTACCCGGGCATCTCGGTTTGATCCCCGAAGATGGAGGCGTTCCGGCTCGTGTAGGCAAAGAGGCCTCCACCGACGCCGAATCCCTGCAGGAGACCTTCCTGAATATGGTAGGTCGACCAGAGCGTGAATTTGTTGTAGGGCACGTTGGCGAGCCGTTTGGCAACCAGCGTTGTATCGGTGTCTTTCGTCACCTCTGCATCGGTGTAGGCGTAACCGGTGAGGAGGTTCCATCCGGGCGTCAGCTGTGCCGTGATATCCAATTCAATACCCTGGCTTCGCTGTTCACCAGTCTGGACAGAGTAGCCCAGGGCGGCAAGTCCGGGATCAGGATTGGGCGTCAGAAGATTCTCGCGTGTCAGGTGAAACCAGGCCAGAGTAGCCGACACGCGGTTATCCAGAAAGAACGTTTTCATGCCGACCTCATACTGAGTCGACCGTTCCGGTTTGAACAATTGTCCATTGGGATTCACGTTGAGTAAGGAGCTGGGCTGGAACCCTTTGGTCCAGGACGTATACAGGGAGAGGGGCTCGATCGGCTGATACACCAGACCCAAACGAGGACTGACGGCATGATCGTCCGACCTCCGTTCATCCGCTCCCACGGCTTGGGTGGATTGATGAACATAGTCGAATCGCAGGCCACCCATAAATTTCAGGTTTGGGAGAATGGTGACTTGATCTTGGACGTAGAACGCCGCGGTCTTGTTCTCGGACTGAGAGCTGATCAGGTCACCGGTGAACGGAAGGGGAGTGAGCGAATAATCGGGCGCAAACAAATCGATCGGTGGCGCCCCGGCGAAGGTAAACGCGAAGCGATCCGTCTTTTCTTGCCTGAGTTCGACACCGGTCAGCAGCGTATGGTCCATGTCCAGGAATCGAATGTGTCCCACGACGTTCGTGATCATCGAGTTGGCATGGCGACGCGCGATCTGGGGTTGAAGCACCTGAAAGCGTTGGAGGGTGCGTTCGTCGGGGTCCAAGGAAACTGGGGAGGCATAGAGGTTATTTTTGTCGTCTTCCACAATCGTGTGCCGAAAGGCGTTGCGGATGGACCACGTGTCGTTGAACTGATGGGTTAGGTCATACCCGACCCGATAGGAGGTGCGGTTGAAGGTGCTGAACTCTCCCAGGGTGACCGAGCGATTTCGTGCAATGGGGCCATTTATATTCGGGAGAAGCGTTCCCTGTGCTGGCAGGCCGTACGGATCGTTGCTCCAGCGCCGCAAGTAGTCCGCTTCGACAGTCAAAGTGGTGCGTGAACTCATCAACCACGTGATGCTCGGAGCGATGGCCGCCACATTGCGGTTGGCATAGTCCATGAAACTGCCGGCTTTCTGCCCTGCCACGTTTAAGCGATAGAGGATTGTCTTGCTGGCATTGAGCGGGCCGGTGGCGTCGAGTTCCGATCGATAGAAGTGAAAATTCCCCAACGTGACATTCGCCGAGTAGGCGGCGTTCGGCAGGGGTTTGTTCGTCACGATATTGATCACACCGCCCGGATCTCCCTGTCCGTACAGGACGGATGCCGGGCCCTTCAGCACTTCCAGCCGGCGAATGTTGTAGGTGTCGGAGGCCGTAAACTGCGCGAAGGGGTCGAGCAGGCCGTTTCGGAAATAGCTGCGATCCGTGGCGGTGAAGCCCCGGATGATCAACGAATCGTAGAGAGAAGCGGCGGACTCCGTCGCATTGATGCCGGAAATATTTTCCAAGGTGTTTTGCAAGCGGAAGGTGCGCTGCTCTTCGATGACCTTGCGGGTGATGACGTGAATGGATTGCGGCACGTCGCGAATCGGAGTGTCGGTTCTCGTCGCCGAAATGGCTTCTTCCGCCACGTAGGTCTGGAGATCGTCCTCTCGTTCGTGGACGTCCTTGACGACGATTTCCGGAACTTTCACCGACTTCTGTGCGGCGGGTCGAGGCGAGGCCTCGGACGCCGCGACTGATGTGACACCGCGGGCGCTGGCCGCGGACAGGGATTGAGGGGCGGAAGTTCGTTCGAGCGTGATGCTGTCCGAGGATGTGGTGCGGGCGCTGAGGCCCGTCTCCTGCAAGAGAATGTGCAGGGCCTCTGCAGGAACGTGGTCGCCCGAGACTCCCTGTGTCCGGAGGTCGTGCGTCATGGCGGCATCGAACAACAGTTCAATCTGTGCCGTGGAGGAAAACTCCAGCAAGGCGGATGAGAGCGCCTGAGGTGCGATGTCGAACCTTTGCGGAGAGGCTGCGGACATTTCCTGCCCCTGGGCTGCAACCAGCGGAGCCTGGTGAATCATCAATAGACTGAGGAGTAATAGCGTGCAGCCTTGACGGCGTCGCTGATGCCTGTGAACGAAGTGTGGTGGGTATCCGGAAAAACGGAACGCAAACATGGGTCATCCTTTCCGTCGTCGTGCGAAATGTCATGGGGCTCATGAGGGGCCATTCACTACGACGGACGAAGGAAGGCAAAGGTCTACTGCAGAACCCTGCGGTTTAAGATTTTGTGGAGCGGGATCGGTAGAGAAGGGAGATGCGATCGGCGAGGGTGACGATACGAACCGGAAGACTTTCCTCCAAGGCAGGCAGGAAGCGATCCAAACGATCGGTATCAAACGACCCGGTGACCAGCAGCTCGTTCAGGGAGTGATCTCGCAGAAACACGAGATGACCGGAGCGATACCGTGCCAATTCGGCCAGGACGACAGGCAATGGGTCATTGTTGAAAACCAGGCGGTGCCGCTGCCATGCCAACGCGCGGGGCATGTCCGTTCGTTCCACCGATCCTAGCCATCGGTTGTGGTGGTACTGAATCCGTTCCCCCGCGTGTATATCCATGGACGCATCGGACTCTAACATGACCTTCACGGTATGTTCCGCCACGGTGACGGTGGTGTGATCACGTTCCGTGCGAACATTGAAAGCGGTTCCCAAGGCGCGAATCACACCGTGATCGGCCGTGACTTCAAAGGGGCGGCTGGAATCGGGCGCCACTGTGAAGAAGGCCTCTCCTCGATGGAGTGTCAACCGACGTGCTCCTTCTGTCATGCTAATGGACAACGCGGTATTCGTGTTGAGGTGTACCGTTGAGCCATCGGAAAGCGGCACGGTGCGCTGCTCTCCCACCGCCGTGCGGTAGTCGCCGACTGGAAGCCCCGCGACTGCGATCCAGGTGACGATTGCGACGACGAGGAGAACAGATGCGGCCAGTGCCATCCGCCGCCATGGCAGGATCGCGTGCGTCGATGTTGCGTGGAGCGGCTCCTGAGGCAGAAATCGATCCCACTCGCGAACATGCTCCGCGCTCACGTCATCCAAAGCGTGCCAGAATTGTTTGGCCTTACGATAGGCGGCGAGATGAGCCGGATCGGCGGAAAGCCACTCGGAAAATCGTTGGCGCTCCTCGGCTGTGACGGGTCCGGTCTCTATCCGGACAAGCCACGCAGAGGCGGTTGAATCGACAGTCTTGGATTCAGGTGTGCCCATCGAGTGGGTCATGGTAACGCCTGGTGGAGGCCTTGTCACGTGGTTGACTCAACCGTCTCTCAAGAGAGGAAAGGCGTCATGTTGAGTGAACCTCCATGAGGTAACGGCGATCGCTAGTACGGCTCATCGAGCCGGCTGCGACAAAAGTCGATGGCCTTGATCATGTGCTTGACGACCGTGCTTTGGGCAATGCCGAGTTTCGTGGCCACCTCCGCGTGAGTGCAGTGGTGAAATTTGATGAGCAGGAAGACCTGGCGGCACTTTGGGGGCAGTTCTTCGATCGCACGGGTCAGGCGCGCGACCTGTTGCTTCGACCAGACGACCGTTTCGAGAGACGGCGCCTGGTCCGAGTGATCGAGCGGGCGCTCAGGGTCGTCCAGTGTCTCCGTGGCCCGGTGTTGCTGCCGACGGTGATGATCGATCAGTAAATTCGTGGCCACCCTGAAAAGAAATGCGCGTGGATTGCCCAGCACTTCACCAGGCCTGTTTTGAAGCACCCGAAGGAACGTGTCCTGCACGAGGTCCTTGGCCGTGTCGATGCAACCCAAGCGGCGCGTCAGGAACTGTTGCAGTTCCGAGGCATGATCACGAACTAGTGTCGATACGTCGTGTTGAGTTAATTCCGACATAGGCTCCTGTGCTGTCGGTCGAGAATCGTCACGCTCACGCGGCGGATAGTAGGGGTGAGAACTGGTGAATGGGAATGCTCATCTTCCCGATCCATTCGGCCCTGATCATTTTTGGAGGTGCGGAGACCGTCGCCTCGCGCGTCTTACTGAACAAGAGCCGGAATCGACGTCAGAGGGGAGACTCGGCTGGATGAACGGTATGACGCAATTGCGCGCCGATCGAAACGATCGGCAGTCGGTACAGGGAATTGACCACATCCGGAGGAGTTTGGGTCGCACGCGGCTGAATTGGAGTCTCCAGCGGGAACGAATCGTCCAAGCGTTTTTGCAAGGGGAGCACATGACAATCCGAGAGTTGTATCGCGTGCTCAATCGCCGCGGCCATCGTGCGCCCTTGAACACGATCTATCGAACGATGCGGATCTTGTGCGAAAAGGGCTTTGCGCAGGCAAGGCGGTTCGGGGAAGAAACACAGTACGATAATGTGTTTGCGAAAGGCGATCACGATCATCTGATCTGCACCGGGTGTGGGCACATCGTGGAGTTTGAAGATCCGACCATCGAACGGCTGCGGAAGCAGGTTGCAGAAGCGAATGGATTTCATCTGACCGCGCAGAATCTCGAACTGTATGGACTCTGTGCCGGCGGTCGCGCGTCCAGCGCACGCCTGATACCCCGGCGTTAACCTTCCCGACGGCGCCTGTGCGCGTCTCGTTTCAGCCACCACATCCGCAGCGCCGTGCCATATAACAGAAGCGGCGTGAAGCCCGTGACGAAGATCAACCATCGACCCGTGAGGCCGAAGGCCTCACCGTTGTGCAAGGGGAAGAGCCAAGACAAGAATGTTTCTCCTCCGGTAAATTGACGCCAATCCGTGATCCGTCGAACGAGGCCGCTGTATTGATCGATCCACACCTCGGTTTCTCCCCCCGCCTGCCGAACTTCCCCAGGTTGCCGAAGGCCCACGGAATAACTGTCCCGCTCATGCTGAGGGAGGCCGATCCACATCGGTTGAGCATCGGGAAAGGTGGTCCGGGCGATCGCGATCGCTTGTTCGACGGGAATCTTTTTCATCCCCGGCTGGAATTCCGACTGCGGCTGTTCGGGCGACAGATCCCGAACGGGCGAAAACCAGCTGACGACGGGGGAGACCACACGGGGAAACTCTAAGTAAAACCCTGTCAGGGCAAGAAGCGTGAGCAAGACGGCTCCGGCCAGACCGGTGAGTTTGTGCAGGTCGTAGTGGTTTCTGATAGGGCTACCGCTAGTCTGAAACGTGAGGGCGCGACGGAGTTTTCCCGGCTTCGGCCACCAGAGATAGAGTCCCGTTCCGATCGACAGGAGGAGAAGCAGGGCCATGATACCGACGATGACCTCTCCCGGCTTTCCCAACAGCAGCTCCTGATGCAACTCATAGATGATGGATACCAGAAACGACCCCCAACGGCGATCGCTCAAGGGGCGAGCCGTCGAGGGATCGATGGCGACGACATGCCAACGGTCTTCGGCGAGAGGGGGCGTCTGGTCCTTGAACCAGGCATGGAATGAGTCGCGGTTGTGGAGCGGAAAGATAAGGGTATCGGGAGAGGACCAATCCGGATGTGCCGACTGGGCTCCGGCCAGGATCTCGCTCAGAGGCTGTT
The DNA here is from genome assembly GCA_014055465.1 of Nitrospira sp. CR1.1. Taxonomy (NCBI): domain Bacteria; kingdom Pseudomonadati; phylum Nitrospirota; class Nitrospiria; order Nitrospirales; family Nitrospiraceae; genus Nitrospira; species Nitrospira sp. CR1.1. The sequence goes on along the minus strand of WIAF01000006.1, from coordinate 199,445 downwards.
CGTTTCCGGAGGTTCGGATCAACTGAGCGGGATTCAGCCATTCATCGATGGCCTTGTAGAAGACCAGAAAGCTGCCCGTAAGGCTCGTCAGGACGAACAGCGCGCCGCCCAGGAGGCCCACGTACAAGTGGACCTGTAGCCACAACCTTTTTAGACGATGGCCAGATGGTGGAGATGCTGTACCCGCTGGCGACGACGCGAGACGATGTCTCGCGGCCTTCGACGCGGACACGTGTGATTTCAGATGGGTGACGGGCATGCGTCTTGGTTCCTTCTCTCTGTTGACGTTTGACGGAGAAGAAACCGCACCGGGGCCCCCTGAAAAAGCCACGGATTCATGAATGATGCGTGTCCGGGGTGATGTTTTACGACGTTCGTGCGTCCTATACCGTATGGAGCTACTGTTGGCTGCCAGTCTGTCATAGGCCACAGCATGGACAAACCTACCGATACTCAGGGCGCCACGGATGTGCGTTGTGTCTGTGGTCGACTAACAGCCCGGCTCGAGAAGCGTGGTGTGGTGGTTAAGTGCCATCGTTGCGGTGAACTTGTGGTGCTTTCTCTTGCCGATCTTCCCGAAGATCACTCACACCCCTCAAAAAGACCTCCCGCTGACTAGTGCCTCATCTTAAGACAGATCCGGCTGGCTTCTTTTCGAAAACGGTCAGGCTTGGGTACAGTGCTTTCGGCCGCAGTGCCGTCTGGCGAGACAGCCCTCTCAGGAAGGAACTGTCTCGCCAGGTCATCCCTATGAAAATTAGTGGAACTCGAACTTCAGTGACCCGATAGCGGTGAACGGTGCACCGGTATATACGATTTCCCGGAAATTCTGTGCGCCGGTGAAGTAGCGGTGGTCAAGCACATTGGTGAAGTTGATCGCCGCGAGGAGATTAGTTCGTTTGAAGAATTCCTGCTTTCGGTAGTACAACGCTGCATCCATCCGCACGTAACCGGCCATTTCAAACGGTGCTTGGCAATTGGCCGGATCCTGACATTGGAAAATGCCGTTCCGTTTACCTTGCGCATACATGCCGATACCGGCGCCGAATCCCTGCGCGATGCCTTCCTGGAAGAAGTAGGTAGTCCAGAGGCTTCCTTGGTGCAGCGAGCTGTTGGGTACGCGGCTGCCTTCGGCGAAGAGCACATCCTTCGTCACGCGCGTGTCGATGTAGGCATAGTTTGCAATGATGTCCCATCCGGGCAGGATTTGCCCCGCAATGTCGAATTCGACGCCCTTGCTGCGTTGTTCGCCAGTCGCGACGGAAAAGAAGAAGCCGTTGAGCGGATCGGCCGTCAAAACATTCTTCTTCTTGATGTCGAACAGAGCGACCGTGGACCGTAACCTGCCTCCAAAGGCTTGGTACTTGATACCGCCTTCATAGGATTTTCCACGTTCGGGGGTGAAGAGAGTGCCATTGATGCTTCGCGACCCGGCGCTCTGCGGAGCGAACGATTCCGTGTAGTTGGCAAACAGCGTGATCGGCTTCATTGGTTGATAGGCGATGCCGACTGATGGGCTGAAGGCCGTGTCGGTTTGGTTGTTCTGACTACTGGTCGAGGTGAAATCGTCCGGACGATTCGTGATGGTTTGATCAAAGAGATCGAACCGGCCGCCGAAGTGCATGTGCAGGTTGTCCAGCAAGTCGAGCTGGTCACCGACGTACGCACCGAGAATGTTGTTTTGCGTGCTGGAATCGCTGAATTTTGTGAGGGCCGGATTCAGAAACAGCCGATCCCTGGTATTGAAGAGGTTGATGTAGCTGAAGGCTCCAGGCGTGCTCGTGTCACCGCCGAAATCACCCGAGGCTGTGGCGGTCGAGTTTTCCCGGCCAAGTTCAATACCGATGATCGTCTTGTGTTTGATCGAGCCGGTCGTGAAGTTGCCGTGGAGTTCGTTTTGTAAGTAGTGACTCTGGACCGTCGTTGGAAGTTCGTAGCGAGCCAGATTCAAGATGCCATCGCTTTCGGCTCCGACTAGGAAATTGGATTCCAGGCTTGAGTAGCGGCCGCTGGCGACGGCGGTTCGGAAGGCGGTTCGCCACCGAAATAGGTTGCTGATGTCGTGCCACAGAGTGATGGTCGCCTTCCCTTGATGAGTCTCCAGTTTGCGGGACGGATCGCCCAGGTAGCTGGAGACTGGAATCGGGGCGACCCCGTTGCCGAACGCGACGAGGCCTCGATCAATCGGGGCTCTGTCGTACATATATTCGGCCTCAAAACGTAGGTTCGTGCGTGAACTCATCTCCCATCCGAAGGTCGGCGCGAGGAAGATACGTTCTGAATTGACACCGTCTCGATAACTCCCGGCCGATTCATACATGCCGTTGAAGCGATAGGTGAGGGTCTTGCTTTCGTTAAGCGCACCGCCCATGTCGATCTGCGGACGGTAGAGACCGTAGCTTCCGATGATCATCTCAGCGGCATAATAGGAGTTCTTTAACGGGGCTTTGGTGACTTGGTTAATGACGCCACCCGGATCGGAACGGCCATAGAGATACGATGGTGGACCTTTCACGACTTCCACGCTCTCGATGTTGATGATGTCGCGTTGTGCACGGGAGCTAAAGGTACTGTCGTCGCGGAACCCGTTCTTGAAGACGTTGAGTTCAGATGCGAAGCCGCGAATCATGAAGGTGCCGGCTTGACCGCCCTGTGTGCTGGACTGTGAAACGCCGCTGACGTTCCGGAGGGCTTCGCTGAAACGAATCACTTTTTGATCGTCCAGGACTTGCCTGGTGACCACTTCGACCGAGCGCGGTGTGTCGTGGATCGGCGCCGGAATGCGCGTGGCCGTTGAGGAGTCGTCTACTGCGTATCCTCGATCTTCGACGTCCTTCACTACAATTTCAGGCACTTTCACGGGTTTCGCTGATCGGGGGACCTCCGTATTGAGATTTCGGGGTTCCGGTGGGGTCGATTGTGCAAGGGGTGCCGGTGGCGGTGGCAATGCGGCGGCTGGCTCGAGAGTCATGGTGTGGGGTTCGGTTAACCGGTACGTGAGTCCGGTCCCAGCAAGCATGAGCGCCAAAGCCTCTTCCGGTGAGTGATGACCGGTCACGCCGGTGCTGGTCTTCCCCTCTGTCATTTCTGAGGGAACCAGCAGACGATAGTTCGCTTGATCGGCGAAGGCAGTGATGGCCGAGCCCAGCGGCTGTGGCGGAATGTCGAACTCCGTGCGTTCTGACAATTCGTCGCCCGAAGTCGCCTGTGCCAAGGAGAAGATGCCTGGCCGGCCGGCCGTCTTCGCTTCGTGTGCTGCCCCGGCCCGGGCGTCGGCCGCGTGAAACGATACGACCGAGAGAAGTGTGAGTATGATGCCCCGCCATGAGAGCTGCATGATTCCCCCTGTTCTTGTCCCCATGAAGCCGAAAAAATATAGAGAAAGACCGGACGATTTCTGACCGTCGTTCCATAGGTAAAGACGGACGGAGCCGTTGAGACTGCAGTGAAATTCATCGGTCGGGTAAAAAATCCTGCGAGGAAACAGCTCGGGACGGGGAGAGAGTTGTTGGGGCTTTAGTGCAAGAATACAAAATATGGACTGAGAGTGGTGTCGCGGATACCGAGCGTCTGTTCGATGACGCGCAAGGCCGCATCGGGATCGTGGGTCTCGAATACGCCGGTGACCGGTAGCGAACGGAGGGATGGATTCAGGATAAAGATATGGCCGTGGCGATATCGATTCAGATCTGCCACTACCGTTCCGAGTGGTTGGGCGTGGAAGATCATTTTGCCTCGTTGCCATGCGGACACCTCATTGGCATCCACTGACCAGGCCGCGCTCCAGCCTCCATCCGTCGAATAGGAGACCTGTTGTCCTTCTCGAACCATTCTAGGTGACGCAGTAGGGCTGTTTAGAGAGGAAACCTGTACAGCATGTTCCGACACAGTGACCGTCACTGAATCATTCCGCGTCTGTACCACGAACTTCGTGCCTAATGCGGTAGCAGCGGCACCATGGGTCTTGACGGTAAAAGACCGCGTTGAGTCGGGTGCTACGGTGAAAGCTGCTTCTCCCTTGAGCAGGTAGACCTCGCGCCTTTGCGGCGAGAACACCACGTTGAGTGCGGTGTCAGTATTCAGCATGAGTTGGCTGCCGTCTTGGAGCACGATCTGCGCTTGCTGTCCGACCGCAGTCCGATGCTGGGCCGTCCGAAGACGAAATTGAGTGAAGAGGGGTTCCCAGGAGACCCAACCGATCGTCAGAAGGAAGACACAGGCGACCAGGCTCCAGCTTCGGAGCCGTGGCCACTCTTGACGACTATAAGAATCAGCAGGCCGCACGGTTCGGGAAGGTGAACGCCGAGTGGGGCCTATAGAACCGATCTCTTCCCACAAGGTCGAGGCTTCCCGGAACGCGCGTTGATGAGCGGGACTGACGCGTTGCCATGCTTCGCAGGCACGAACCTCTTGGTCGGAAGCATGGCCGGAGTGAAGGCGCACGACCCACGCAAGGGCCTCGTCTTCGAGCGCTGAAGGGGATTGTGGGGGATTCGCGTCGGACATCCATCCATCCGTCGCATGCATACCAGGCGATTTTTCGGTCAAGCCTGGGGCGAACAGCTACTGTATAAGACGGATGGAGGCGAGCTTGCAACAGTCACGAACCAGATGGCAACTCTTCCGCATCTAGGCGCGCACGGCAGTGCTTCAGTGCCTGGATGACATACTTGGCAACCATGCTTTCCGATACCCCGAGTTTTTCCGCGATCTCCCGATGCGTTTTTCCCTCTAAGCGATTCATCAACAAGGCGCTCCGGCACTTGGGTGACAGTTCCCCAATGGCGCGTTCCACCCGGACCAGCCGCTGCTTGGCCTCCAATGCATCTTCTGCCGAGGGCGCCATGCTGGCGGCATTGTCTGGGGGCGGGTCGACACTCAATGTTTCCCGGCGAATGCGGATCTTCCGGAGATTGTCTACGGCCAAATTGGCGGCAACGCGAAAGAGAAATGCACGGGGGTTTTGCACATCAATGGTCGAGCGCATGCGGACCAAATGGACATAGGTCTCTTGCGCACAGTCCGCTGCGAGGTCGCGACAACCGAGTTTATGGGTAAAAAACCTCAGGAGATCGTTATGATGCTGTTCAAACGCAGAGAGGCAGGAGATGCTCTGTTCGTGTTGCATAGTCAAAGTCCTATTCCAGGCGATAACCAATTGGGATGCGGATGACAATGAATGACTGATCGAGTGGATACTGCAACTGCATCGGAGAAATGCGCTCTAGTAAAGCGATCGCATCAAGGTCGAGCGTGTCATGTCCTGAGGAATCCATCACCTCAACATCGCTGATGCGGCCATCCTCATGGATGATCGCCTGAACAACAACCTTGCCTTGCCACCGGTGCCATTTCGCTTGAGCCGGATACCGTTTGATTTGCTGGACTTCCGTGGCGACTGCGCTGGCCAGCCAGCCATAATCGGGCTGCGTGCGACGCGAAACCGGTGTCGGCCTGAACTGCGGTGCTGGAAGGTTCTCCAAGCGAGGCGCCTCCTGCACCGTGGGTTTCATCGCCATGTTTGATTGATCGGACGCTTCCACGGCGGGTGGTGGCATCTCGGCTGGTGTAGAACTCGTCACAGGCCAGATCATCTTGGTCGGCGTGGGGCTTTCAGCACTAGGTTTCTGGGGCGAGGGTTCGGCCACATCCCTGGAATTCTCAACAAACGGAGTTGCCTCGGCAGGGGCATGGAGGTGGCTGCCTGGAGCCAGGCGCCCGATGGTCTCATGAACCGCCTGTTTTATGACGGAGCGAGACAAATCCTGGGCCCGGCGCACAGCCTGCGTGCGAGGGGGCAAGGGCGGATCATCGCTGACAGACTCTTCATGAACTGGTGAGGCCAAGGTGGGGCTAGGGGTGTCCGACATCAACGGTTCCGGCTTCGAGGCGGCCACCAGAGAGATATGCCAGCGAAACGGAGCGATCTGCGGCACTACAGAAAATTCCGCCGCGAGGAGAATTGCGACGCAGAGACCCGACGCATGCACGATCATGGAGAAGATCCACGCGCCCAGTGAGGTTAGTGGAACGCAAGGAGTCATGCCCTATCCGCCTGCCGGAGTTGCTGTCTGCGATATTCCATGGGTGAGCAGCCGACGGCTCGTTTAACGAAGTGACTGAAAGCAAACGCGTCACTGAAGCCAATGGATTCGGCGATCTTGCTGATGGTATGCCCTTTTTCCCGCAGCATGGAGATGGCTCTGTCGAGACGAAGCTGCTTCAGGTGCGTGGAGAACGGACGACCCATACAACGTTGGAAGACATCGGAGGCGTATTTTTCGGAATAGCCCAGAAAACGAGACAGTTCTTTTAATGTGACCCGTTCACGGACGCGACCGGAGAGAAATGTAGGGAGACGCTCCACTACGATGTCGGAGCCATGCGGATGTGAACATGCGTTCTGTTGTGTAGAGGGCCTTGATATCGGAGTGTGCTCCACTGGTCTGGTCTGCTCATATGTCGCGTTGGCTGCGGATTGACAAACGTTAGGAACAGATGAATTGCTTGCTGGATCGGGATATTCGGCTTCGACGTATATGTGGATTGTTTGAACCATGCTCACCTCAAAAAAAGAAAAAGCCCACGATCAAAAGGGACCGTGGGCTCAGGGAATCAAATTCCTCGGGCCTCTACTGCATATGCGTAGAGAAGTATGTTGAATATGGTTCTCAGTATCATTGATCGCGCGATCTTTGTCAAGTGCTCCCTAGGAGCCTGTGTTCACCGGGGGAATTCCGGGTGCCATCGGGTTGCGCTCATGGCGAATTGAAGGAAGAAAGGAAGATCGGAGAGGAAATCAGGAGTGATGACCAGTAACAAGCGTCAGCAACAGGGCGGTGGTGAACATCACTGTGATACCAGTCCATACGCCTCAGACGAACGGGACTTTCTGAGGGCTGCTCCCGGCCAGAGTCACAAGGGTGAAGACCACGTAGAGAAGTGAACCAGCAGCCAAGGCATTCCATGACAAGGAAAAGGAGGACGATAAGGCGAGGCCGCTGAGCAGCGTGCCGAGACAGGTCGGTACTCCGCCTACTACGCCAAAAAGCAGCGCGTCTCGAAGGGATAAGGAGGCGTTGCCAGCTGCGCCGATCTTTCCGAATCCTTCGGTGCCGTTATGGAGGGCAAACCCAAGAATGAGCAACCAGCTGGGTTCCCAGGCTCCGCTCGAAAAACTTGCCCCGATGGCCAGTCCTTCGCCGAGATAGTGCAACCCCATGCCGGCGATCTAAGCCCAACAAGGGTTATAAAGGTGGTGAGGGAATTATGCCCCCGGTACGCGCCTGTTGCAGGCAGACCTCGCTTTGACTCGCAAAAAAATCGCATGGTATAGTCCGGCGCGGATCGTTCAGGACCGTTGATGCTGTTGCCCTGACGATTCCCTGCGCTCTATGGCAATGCCCAAGACGACCACTCACCAGATCACCAATTGGGGAAACAATGGTTGAAGTTCCAGTTAAGCTATACCTCGATAAAGTATTGAAGACGGCCCGTGCAGCGGTGCGACCGACTTCGCTTCTTTCCGGTCCCATACGGGATAAGGCGCTGCGCGGAATGGCCGCATCTATTGCTGAGGCGGAAGAGTCCATCCTGGCTGCGAACGAAAAGGACGTGGACGCGGTCGGGAAGTCAATGACGGGATACGAAAACCGGGAGCGTGTGCGCGACGCCGTGGCCCGAATTCGTATGACGGCCGACGACGTCAAGGCTCTCGCGGATCGATTGCATCACATTGCCGATTTGCCGGATCCGCTAGGAGAGGTGCTGGGGCGCCACGAGGAACCGAACGGGCTTCAGGTCAGCCGGGTGCGCGTCCCGATCGGGGTGATCGGCATCGTCTCGGAGCTATCGCCGCTCGAAACGATCGATGCGCTGGCGCTCTGTTTGAAGTCAGGCAACGTCTGTGTCTTTCGCGGCTCACCGGACTGGACCCATACGCAGCAAGTCATTGCGGCCGGTCTTGCGAAGGCCATGCAGGACGCGGGAATTCCCAAGGGCGCCTGTACGATTATCGATCGTCAGGAAAAAGAGGCGGCCCTGGAGCTGATCAAGTCCGGCAAGGCGTTGGATGCGATCATCCCGCGCGGTGGCGCAGGACTCCGGAAGGTGGTGCAGGAACAGGCCAAGATGCCGATTCTCTGTCACGACGGCGGGATTACGCACATCTACATCGACGATGACGTGGAGATCCCGCTCGCGCAGAATATTGTGGTGAATTCCAAGGTGCAGAATCCGTCGGCGCCTAACTCGGTGGATACGCTGCTGGTCCATCAGGGGATTGCCCGCCCGTTGTTGTCGGCACTCATCCTTCGATTGCTGGATGAATTCAAGATCGATGTTTACGGCTGTCCGAAAACCGTGTCCTTGATGGGGCAGATGCTCATGACGGGCCACAAGGCGGTCAAACCGGCGCAAGAGTCTGATTGGAACAAGCAATTTCAGGGGCCCGGCATGGCTATCAAAATGGTGCCGGACTTCGACGAGGCGCTTGCGCATATTGCGCAGTACGGTCCCAGCCATACCTGCGTTATCGTGACGAAGTCGTATGAGTCCGCCATGCGGTTCAGCAAAGAAGTGGATGCCGGGTCAGTCTTGGTCAATGCCTCGTCCCGATTAAACGCCGGCGATAGCCTGGGCTTCGGCGCGGATATCGGTTTGAGCTCCGCGCGGCATCATGCTCGAGGTCCGATCGGATTGAACCAACTGACCTGTGAAAAATATGTCGTATTCGGCAGCGGGCAACTCCGGCATCCGCATCCGGTACCGCTGGCCTATGAAGATGCCATCATGCTGAAAAGGCCGTAAGGCCTGAAGCGTCTTTCGTGAAGAGGATTCTGTGCCTGGCGACACGAATGAGGAGATCCGAGCGTCGCTTCACGAGCACTTGACCTGGTGGGGGCTCCGGCACATCGAATCCGATGCCGCCTATTTTGCTTGGCAGCGAGAGGTCTTCACCCCCGAAGAACTGTCCACGCTGCACCGGGCTATCGAAGCCAAACGAGCGGCGACTGCCGGATCGTCCGCCGAAATCGCCTTTTACGATTTGACGGCGCAGCCCCGGTCTGTTCCCGCCCTCTACAGTCAACGCTACGAATACTATCTTGAGGTCGGCTCGCGGATCGCCGCTCACCTCAAGGGCGCACGGACCATTCTTGATGCCGGGTGCGGCATCGGCCTGCTCACGACCTTCTACGCGAAACAGTGTCCCGCTGCCACGGTAGTGGGAGTCGATCGTTCACCGGCGTCAATCGCTCTCGCGCGACAGCGGGCACAGGATCTGGGTTTGACCAATCTCCGCTTCGAGTGCCTCGATCTGGATCAGCACCATCTCGCCGGCCGGTTTGACGTGATCGTCGCCACACATGTATTACTCCAAGCCGAGCAAGATCCCGGGATTCCCAGTGCCGACTGGCAGGGGTTTACGCGAGCGACGGATGCGGAGACACAACAGGCCTTTGAACAGCGGACCGGCGTAGGTCCTCGGTTGGATCAGCTCCGCTGCGCGCTGACATCGCAGGGCTGTGTGATGGTGTTTGAAAAAACCAGACAACTCGCGCGGCGGATTCCTTTTCAGCGGGCGTTGGCGGCTCGCGGCCTGCAGTTGCTCGCGCCGTCCGAACCGATCCGATATCGATCCATCGAAGAGGTGACGGATGACGGCCCTCTCTATGTCACCGGATTGGCGCCATCAGCGAGTGCCCTGCCGTGGGATGAATCCCCCGAGCCCGACGGTGTTCCTCCACTCAATCTGGAGCAGTTGCGCTCCGTTCACGTACCCCAGGATCAGCCCCTTTACGAAAATCATGGAGCGTCGGCGCAGCAGGCCTGGCTGGATCTTCCCGCGAAACAGGCGGTGGATCAGGTTACCAGGACAGAGACGGATGGACGGCAGCTCCACGTCGAGTGGGGGCGGGCAGGTGAGTTCATGTATCTCTATTGCGCGAATACGTTCGATCAGCGCCAGCTGGTTGTGGTCGAACCGGGCCGCGCGGCGATGATAGAAACCTACTACCGGGAAATTACCGGCAGGCAGCCGGACGGCGAGCGGGCAGTCTTGCGATGAGCGCGTTGAGCGGTCACTCCAAAGGTTCTGTGCAGGGTGTGCCGGAAGTCGTCGGGCTCATTCCGGCGGCCGGAATGGCCACACGCCTGCAGCCCTTTCCGTGCAGTAAGGAGGTCTATCCGGTCGGCTTTGTGCGAGATGAGAAGAGCGGGCTGCCTCGTCCGAAAGTGGCGGCACAGTACTTACTGGAGAAATTCAGGGCAGCTGGAATCACGAAAGCCTTCCTCGTAATCAAAGACGGCAAATGGGATATTCCCCACTATTTCCGAGAGGGCAACCTGGTCGGCCTCTCGCTGGCCTACGTCGTGATCGCCGGATCCCTCGGGCCGCCCGATACCCTCGATCGTGCCTTCCCGTTTATCGAACAAAACCGCGTGGCCTTTGGGTTTCCGGATATTCTCTTCGGGCCTGACGATGCCTATGTCCGCTTGATTGCGCGGCAGGAACAGACCGGAGCCGACGTGGTGTTGGGTCTGCATGAGATCGAAGACCCGCGCGTGTGGGACATGGTGGACAGCGACGCAGCAGGCCGCGTCCTAGACCTTGTGATGAAACCGGCCTCGACCAAGCTGACCCATGGTTGGTGTTGCGCGGTCTGGACGCCACAGTTCTCGGCTTTCCTCCACTCGTTTCTTCGATCCGAGGAGACCAGTCGTAATCTCGACCGGCTCGCGAGCAAAGCCAACGACCCGGGCGGTGATCTGGCCGTGGGCGTTGTCCTCCACGCTGCCTTGAAGGCCGGCCTCTCGATTCAGAGCGTGACATTCCCCGGCGAACGTTATCTCGACATCGGCACGCCGGAGAACCTGGCCAAGGCGGTGACTCGGTTTCACCTGCCTGAATCGTGAGGGGCATCGATCAGGGGTAGGCCGAGAGAATCTGTTCGGCGGCCTGCAGCCGCTGTTTCGCGTCGTTGCCCGTGAATTGGTTGCGGCAGTTTTCGCAAAAGCTCAGCCGCCCGGCGATCGATCGGATGTCCCGTTTCTCGTTATAAAAAAGTGGGCAATCGGCGGGCCCCACCCGGCGCGGATGCGGCGGGATTCCCGCGACAACCGCCGCCGCCAGGTGAGCTATCATGTGTTCCACCGTGAATTCCCGTTCGTTCAGCTGTTCCAGCAACCCGAAAGTCGAGGTCACGATCAGCGGGTCCCGCCGCCAATAGTACAGATACCTCGTTCGCGCGTCCTTCATCGGAAAGTTGATCATGCAAATGAGCGCATCCACGCCCAATTCTTTGGGTTTGTCCTGTAGTCGGTCATAGAGCGTTTCGGCCACCACAAAGGCCTGATCCTTCTCCTGCTCCCGGCGCCAGATTCCGATCGGGGCTGGAAAAGACACGGTTTCGAAGGCGTATTGATCCTGGGTCCTGGTGAGACGCTCGCAGATTTCCGGCAAGTGGGGAATCATGCGATGCGCGTTCCACATTCCGATTTTGGTTCGATCTTCCATCGCGCGCCGCCGCTGGCGTACGGCCGCGCTTCTCGTCCGCTCGTAGTCGGCCGCCGTCCTTGGCAGGCAGAGACGTTGTGCAGGGTTACGGGCAAAGACCACGGGGACGGCCCAGTCGATCGCTTCTCCGGAGATCGAGTAATTCACCGACACCCGCGCCTCACGGGCGGCATCGCCGATGCTGTGTCCCATCGCCAGGGCCCAGTAGAAGTGGCGGGAGAAGGCGGTGGCGGAGACATCCAGCACTGGGTACTGATTGGCGACCACGGCCGGCACGCCGCCGGCAATGAGGGCCTGGGCCACGCCGCGACTGAAATCCTGTCGGCCGCCACGGCCGGTTTCGCAAGCATTCAGACAGACAAGACGAATGCCCCGGCGGCAGACGATCTGGCGCAGCGTGGATGAATCCAAACGCTGCTCGCCGCCGTCTTGATTCTCGAAGATCACATACCCGCAATCGGTCTGCTGGTTGTATTCCCCATGGCCGATAAAGTGGATCACGTCGATCGGGGCGGCCGTTGATTCCAGGGTGCGATGCAATAGCTCCGGAGTGGCGTCGAGCAGCAACTCGACCTCGGCCAGCCCTGCGTCGAGGAGACGGCGGAATCCGCTCCGAATCACGTCGGCTTCTTCCTCCACCGAGAGGGTGCCGAGTCCCAGCGGTTGGGCGACCACGACGAGGATGCGCATGGTGGGGCGAGCCGGTATGCGTTCAGCCGGAATGGCCGTGAGCACGTTGCGCGTAAAATTGACTTCCTCCAGTGCAAGAAAATTTCTGCGATCGGGGTCGTAAATGAACTCCCACGACTGGTCGGCGATCCACCCGATGTCCGAGGTGAAGATCAGGTTCAGTCGCTGGCTGACCTGTTCCGCCCGGGCCGCATCATAGAGCCGGCGAACTTGTCCGGGAAACAGCGCGGCGAAGAGTGCAGCACCCATCTGTTGCAGCTCGGCTTCATTCGGAAGCTGCGGGTAGGCAGGGTCCCCGTTGATGTAGCCTTGAATATGAGCCTGGCCTGCCTTGATCCGGTCCCACTGGGTCGGTCCGTGATCCGTGGTGTTTCGACGGGGCGTTCCAGTGCTTCTTCGCTCGCCTCCCGTGTGCAGATGTTCCATGACCCGGGCGTTGCGAAACGTGGCAATGAGTTGTGCGACGTCGGCTCCCTGCTGGGGAGCGATGAGCGCAATGTGGAACACGTCGTCCGGCTCCGGCGAGGGCGCAAGCGAAGTGACGGGTGCGGCGACGCGTTGAGGGGGGAGCGCCGGTTGTGTTGCGGTCGGTTCCTGGCGTGGTTTGGCGGCCACAGCGGGCGAAGGTGATTCCATTCGAGCGACACCTCGACGTCTGCCCGACGGCAGGTCATGCTCGATGTCGATGGGCGTGGAGGGCTGTGGCTGTCCGCGTAAGGCTCGGACGAGAAAGTCTACTGTGCCGGGATCCTGAAAGAAGTTCACATGGTTCACGGGCGTTTGCTGCACAAGATTCCCGCCCAAGCCGAAACAGCCGACACGGGCTCCCGGAATTGCGGCCGTTCCGGTTCCCGGATCCACACGCCAGCCGCCTTCGGTCGGGACGACGAGGTCATTCGCCGTCGGAAAAAACAAATCCGCGCCCGTATCGATGATGCGTTGAAGCAACCCGGCATCCGGTTCGAAATTCGCGACGAGGGCGGAATAGGCCTGACCGGGCGGGCTCGGTGCCGCCTGTAATCCCCGGATGATCTCGCCATTGTTATCCATCGAGGCCAGGCCCGGGAGGCTGCCGACCAACCGTCGCGCGATCCAGGACAACGCCTCGCTTACGAATTCCACGCCGGTTGTGAAGGGATTCTCAGGGAAGAGCTCCATCACGTTGGAGAGCCAATTGGTGTATTGCGTCACATGGTCCGGTGAAGCGAGGGGGGTTCCCCCGTTCGGACTGGCGACCAGCACAGCGCGACCGACGGCGAAGCGACTGGCCAGCGTCCCGAACCGCTCGCGGCGTTCAACCAGATGTCGAAGGACCAAGCCGCCGCGTGAATGGGTGATCACGTCGAAGGTGGTGGTGCGATCGGGCAGGGCGTCGAGCAACATGCGCACGTTTTCTTCCGGCGTGCGGCTGAGGGTGAAGTGATCAAACCCATAGATGCGGTTTCCGTAGGCTTCCTGCAGTTCCTCGAAGAACGTCCTGCCGTTGCTGCCGCGCGTCTTGGCCAATTCCTTGAAAGCGGCGGTCGTACTTGAAAACGTCCCGTGGATGAACAGGAGATTGCGTCCGGTGCTACTCAGGGTCTGCAGATCAGCCGCAGGCAGGACGTTGTTGCTGCCGAGTCCTTCGGGGGTGACCGCAAGCCATCCTTCCCGTCGACCCTTCATCTTCCAGGTGCTGGTCTCCCAGAGCAGGGCGAGTTTGGCGAGGGTATAGTCGGCAATCTTGCCGGCCACTTTGAGCACCACGGTTTTGATGGCGGCGCTGATGAAGCCACGGCGTCCTCCCGCTTCCGGCACCGGTGCGGCTGGAACCGGGATCGAAAACCGATAGACCGTGCGTGTCCCCCTGCGCTTTCCGCGACGAGCCGGTTCGCTGGGAATGTGAAACCGGATCGCGCCCGAGGCATACCGCGTCATCACCACGTAACTATCGTCGGTGCCACCTTCGACATCCAAGGTGAGAGGAGTCGGCGCTGCGTCGCCGCGCCTGGCCTTGGGCGTGGCGGTGAGAGTCTGCTCGATCTGCCAGCGTTTTGTCGCAGTGAGATTTGCCAAAAACGGATCCGGCGCCTCGGTTGCTCTTCGTCGTCCGCCGCGAGCCGGTTCCGCCGTGCGAACGTCCCATTCCCCTGATGTCTCCCAGCTGACCGTGCCCGATTTCATTTTCGCCATGATGGGCTCCTGCTGATGTCGTGCCGCCTGCCGGCACCTGATTGTGCGACGATGTCCCGATCAAGGCTCGGTGATTCGTCGTTCTCACGCGTAGCCTGTAAATCGATCCCGATTCACCGAGGAACGACGACTCACGATTGATGAAAGACAAAAGTTGATCGCCGCGCTTATCCCATAACCGGAGCGATCAGGCAAGGGGTTCCTTGAGTGCGCAGGGGACAATACAGGTATTCGGTTGCGGGCAGTCGGAAGATGACGAATCTATTGCTGCCGGTGGTGGGCTGCTTAGCAGGATGCGGAAAACGTCCACCAGCGGCGTTCTCGCCTCGTTCAGCGGCTCAACGTACGACACGAGTACGATTCGCCGCTTCACTCGCTGCGGCCTTGCTGGATGGCCTTGTTGCGCATCCTGGCTACTATCCTGATACCAACACGCCACGTGAGCTGATCGCGGCGTAGCGTGCAAAAAAAAACGAGTTTTTCCGCAGCCTGGTTAGAAGCCGGGAGCTTTCTCCAGATCGGCCGGCTCCTTTTTGAGGGTGTTCTCGCGCTCTGCTTAGACCTGCGCCTGGCGAGGCCCGGTTTGCTTCCGGACGGTTTCAGCCTGCTCGTCATCAGAGATGGCCAGGCGGAAGAACTTTCGGCCTTCCTTGGCAGGCAGGGTATTGGCGTGTCGCGCGGCTCGCGCGCAGATCCGTTCCTCCTATATCCAGCTTTTTGTAGCCATGAGAATTTTGGAACGGCCCGGCCGGTTGTTTGCTGCCCGTGATAGTGATCTGCCCCATCTTGACGCGCGCCTTCTGTCCCTGCTCGACCGCAAAGGCGTCGATCCTGGCCGGAATGCCTTCTTTCGTGAGCGATATGAAGCCGCCCATCTTCGCGCCGTCATTGCCGGTCGTGATGATCGTGCTCGTGTTCATGACGATCCCGTTCAATGTCGTCTGTTCGATATGGAAGCCCGAGAGGTCGGATGTATCGTGCGCCTGTTTATTGCCCGGCGCTTCCATTACACCTGTTGTCTTCCGGCGTGAGCGTCCAGCTGACCTGCTTGTCACGACGGGTGATCATCATGCCGGCGCCTTCTTCTGCCTCGATGGTGTGGTCGGTCGAGGTTGCGACGTTCATCCGGTCGGTTGCGAGTGCGAGTCCCGAGGTGCTCAGTGTCGCAGCGGTCAGCGCAAGAACCAGCGTGAATCCTGTCAACCTGAACGGCTTCTTAATGGGTAATGGGCAGATGACGAATCTGCCGCCTGTTGCATCGGCGAGTATCTTCGGCCTTGCCGGAACATGGGCGGGAAGGGGCTGCTCGGCGTGCAAGCCTGTCGATTCACGCTGCGCAGACGAGCCGGAAGATCAAGGTGTCTCCTGGTGTGCCGGCGTCTCCATAAGGAGCTGGAGACACCTGGGCGGAGGCCGATTACCTTGCTGAAGCCGGGGTTGGAGCAGTTTTGGTTCGGGGAGCCGGCGATTGTCCGGCCCTGGGCCGCGCCTGCTGGGGAGATTTGCTGGACTGCGCCGTGTCTGTCGATACGGGAAACGCCCGTTCAGGGAGGGCCGGTCGGATGCGCAGAGCGCGTGTCGTGGACAGGCGAGCTGCCAGCCGCGAGCCCAGCCGGATCATCGGCGCTTCCACAAGATGATAAAGGGCCACGGGCAGGCCTATGCTGAGTACAATGAGCAGGCTGTAGCGAACGGCTGCCGGTTGGTCTTTGAGTGCCACCAGCGCAGCCCATTGCGCGTGCAGATGGGTCAGATAGATTCCGTACGAGTACCGGGCGATCAGTTCGGCGCCTTTGTTCAGCGCCGGCCGGTTCAATTCGGCAAAGAACGGCGCGGTGAGACCGATCATCAGGCACAATGTCCATCGCGCTACGAGCTCATATCCGTAATAGTTTCCCAAGGCCTGGATTCCGGCGGCGGCAAGAAGGATCAGCGGCCACCCGAAAAACGGAAGCGGGCGCCGGCGAACGCCATACCCCATAAAGTAACAAGCCACGCCGGCGATGAAGCAGGGGGCAAATTGCGCTACTTCTAAGCGGCCAGAAATGTAGGGCTGGACGATGCCGCCGCCGACTGCGAGGCCCCAGAGCGCAAGGATCCCTCTGATCCCATAGGCCTTGCCCGCCAGGTAACAGAACGGAAGGACGGCATACATGGCCACTTCATAGGGGAGACTCCAGAGCACAGAGGTGACGACAGGCTTATAGGCAAACTCGGTATACAAGAGAAGATTCGCTAGAATGGTCGACGCGTCCGGTTGGGACCAGGGCCACCAGGGGGCCCGGGGGAGTTGAAAGAAGACGATGAGGCAGACGCACACGATGCTGAGCGGGTAGATCCGGAACAAGCGGCGCAAATAAAAGGTCGCAAACAGTCTCTGCCCCCTGAGGTCAATCCGCTCCAGCGAGAACATCAAGACCAAACTGGTGTGAACAAAAAAGAGAAGAACTCCGAATTGAGCCAGGAAGTCGGGCAACCGGGGGCCAGTCGTAATAAACAAATGGAAGAAGTACACCAGGAGAACGGCTACGGCGCGCAGGAAATCCAGATTAGGTGACAGAGAGGTGACTGGAGTTGCACTGCGGGTCATCTCGCGAGGTCCTTCTCGCCGCAAAAAATGAGTTGGCCCTGCCTGGCCGGGTGATCCCGCATTCTCCTCAGGACGAGCCTGATGGGCGCGCATCTGCCGAGATGCATGAACGCCGGGAGGCCTTCGATACGTTGAAGTGACTGTCAGGATGCCAATGTCCCGGTGGGGAATTTCGGGAATTGGGCCACACTGAGAGCCCTGGTGTTGCAGGTCACATGGGCCCCAATGGGGTGGAACGTGGTGACCGCACGTGAGTACAACCTATCCTCCATCGTGGTGTCAACCCTTCACGACATTTTTCTGTGAACGCGCCGTAAGTTGTATCATGGCGCGTCGTTCAGGGAAGCGCAGATCTGCCAAAAAATAAAATACCGGTCCAGTCGGAAACCATGCCGGAAGGAGTTCTTCCTGATGCCGACCGAGTAATGGAGGCGTTGCCGGCTGTTCTGCAAGGTGAGAATGAGACGACTATGGACACAGCGCTGGCCACGTGAACTTGCGTAGCGCGCCAGTCAGTTTCAGTCATGTTCGCTCGCAGGCCGCATGGTCGAGTGTGGCGTTCTGTGCTATAAGTCCGGCCTACAACATATGTGTTGGTACTGTATCCAGTTGCAGCGATGCCTGTATCGGATCACATACAGAGAACCGATCGGGAGACGATGATGTGTACGGACGGGGCACGCGGCCTCAGGAATACAACTGTCGAGCAGCCTGTGTAGAGGCGGCTTCCGTCGGCATGCTCTAGATTGAGACAGTGATCGCCCCGTTGTGCACGTCATGTGGTATGGATGGTGCAGATCTAATTCTAGATGAGAAAGGTGATTCGATCCTGTCGAGTGTTTCCCCGGCCGATCATACGAAGCGCTTCATCCTAAAAGAGAGGTGAGTCGAATGAGGGACGTCATCAGAATCGTCTTTCTCTCCCGGGAGGAAGATGGCCGGTCCTGTTGTGATCACGCCCGTATCCGGGAATATGTGGAACGCGCCCTGGCCGGCGAACGGGTTACGCTCGACTCCATGGCCGACCCGTCTCTCGCGGCTCACGTGCCCCACCTCGTGCTGCTCCATCAAGATTCCTCCATGCGATCATACGAAGAGCGCATCGCGACTGTGACACGGCGATGGCCGGATGTGCCCATTGTAGGGGTCTTCGGTGGGCTGCGGGGTTGCGCCGGGATGCTCGCGCAGGACGTTCCAGCGGAACTGCGTGATTTTATCGTCTGCCCGATAGACGGACAGGAATTGGCGCTCCGGGTGCGCCGGGTGCTGAGTCGGGACCCTCCGCCTGCCCAGTGTGGCGCCGGTCATGCGCGCTCTGTGCGAATCAATTCCCTAATTGGAGAAAGCGCGATTTTTCAGGCGCAGGTGGAAAAGATTCCCCTCTTCGCCGACGTCGACGCGCCGGTGCTGCTACAGGGAGAAACGGGAACGGGCAAGGAGGTCTTTGCCCGAGCCATTCATTATTCGAGTGCACGACGAGACTACGCGTTCATTCCGATCAATTGTGCCGCATTGCCGGATCAGTTATTTGAAAACGAATTATTCGGGCATGCCAAAGGCGCCTATACCAGCGCGGCCCAGGAACAAGGCGGGTTGGTGCTTGAAGCTGAAGGCGGGACGCTGTTCCTCGATGAGGTTGATGCGTTGAATCCCTATGCGCAGGCGAAACTTCTGCGGTTCGTGCAGTACCGGGAATTCCGGCCGTTGGGTTGTTCGCGCACGAAGTTGGCCAATGTGCGCATCATTGCCGCGTCCAATCTTGATCTTCGGCAGGCCGTGGCCAACCGGCAGTTCCGCGAAGATCTGTTCCACCGCTTGAACGTGCTGTCGCTGCTGGTGCCGCCCTTACGCGAGCGGGCAGAGGATATTCCCTTATTGGCCAAGCGGTTTTTGCAACGGTTTCAGCGCGCCGATGGCCAGGGACCACGCCGGCTGTCCGAAGAGGCCATCCAAAAACTACTGGCGCATGTCTGGCCGGGTAATGTGCGGGAATTGGAGAGCACCGTCCAGCGCGCCGTGGTGATGTGCGCGTCCTCCACCATACAGGCGCAGGACATTGAGTGTGCTGTAGACACGTCGCGAAGCGTCCCGCTGAATGGGTCGCTCCGTGCCGTGAAGAACTCTGCCACCATGGACGCCGAGCGGGCCTATCTCGTCAAGACCCTGGTGACCTTCCGGGGAAATGTGACCCATGCGGCAAAAGCGGCCGGGAAGGAGCGCCGCAGCTTTCAGCGGCTACTTCGAAAATATGGGATTCACCGGGAGTCGTTTCAACATGACGAGACAGGTCCAGTGGGGACGTATCCGCCTCCGCTCCATCAGCCATTCGACGGGCATGCCTAACCTCCGCAGTGCTGCGGTGATTGTGCCGCACCGGGCATCACGCTGATTTCCCACGCGCTTGCGCGATCGTCCTTGCGACTCACCTGCGGCAGAATTACCGCACCTCCGGGAGTCGATCATCAGAAATCCCCGATAACCGGTACACACAGGGGATTTCCCCTAGTGGCATTGCTTTTGCTCGTTCCGATCTTCGAGCCACGGCGCGTAGCGTCCCCGGGGACAGATCCGGATGGAATCACTGGATGCAGTTCTCAGATACAGCATTCTCGACTATCTGGTTCGCCATCCCGGGGCGAAGGACACCAGAGCAGGCGTCCTCAATTGGTGGATTGCCAAGCCTTGTCCGGACGAACGTCTCGCGATGGAGGCGTTGGAAGCCCTCGTGACACGCGGATGGATTGTCAAGCGGGCCACGTCGAATCAGCCGATCTACAGCGTGAATCACGCGCACTTGAACGAGATCCGTGAATTCGTGACTCAGAACGGACAGCCGAAGTGAATGTTCTCAGCCGAGGAGGAAGAGTATGCCAGTGCAACCAACCTATCCGGGTGTGTACATCGAGGAATTGCCGAGCGGAGTACGCACCATCACAGGCGTGGCGACATCGATCACCGGGTTGATCGGCAAGGCACTGCGAGGCCCGACGGATCAGCCGGTCACCATCACGAGTTTCGCGGATTACGAGCGGATCTTCGGCGGTCTCCATCGCGATTTCACCCTGAGCTACGCGGTGCGCGACTTTTTTCTCAATGGCGGCGGGCAGGCCGTGGTCGTGCGGCTCTACAGGGCAACCGGTGGCAGCGCCAGCAAGGCGACCTATGAAGTACCCAATTTAACATTGCAGGCTGCCTCCGAAGGCGCGTGGGGCATGCAGGTGCGCGTGCGCGTTGACAAGAAGATCGTCACTGATCCGAACCTGATCGCGGTGGCCACGCGGCTGGGCGTGCAGCCGGCCGACCTCTTTGATCTGACCATACGCGACGCGGGGACCGGCGTCATCGAAACCTTCTTGAATTTGACGACTAAAGAAAGCGCGCGGCGCGCGGACCGGGTGCTGGCGGCCGAGTCGACG
Source organism: Nitrospira sp. CR1.1 (assembly GCA_014055465.1). Lineage (NCBI taxonomy): Bacteria > Pseudomonadati > Nitrospirota > Nitrospiria > Nitrospirales > Nitrospiraceae > Nitrospira > Nitrospira sp. CR1.1. The sequence goes on along the minus strand of WIAF01000006.1, from coordinate 179,062 downwards.
CAGGTGCGCGTGACGTCGATCCTGCCTGCCAACACGTCGCCCGCGGCCCATGCCGGGGCGTTGGTAGATGCCGATGTCTGGACGGCCAACACCAAGTCCACGGCCGCCAAGAATGCGGCGCCGGCGGATGTGGCGGTTGATAGCGCGGCGCTCGATGCTGCGACCTACAAGGGAAGCCAATCGTCCAAGACCGGCTTGTATCAGTTAGAGAAAGTCGATCTTTTCAATCTGCTCTGCGTGCTGCCGGATGCTCGCGGCGGCGATGTGCCCGATGACGTGTACCAGGAAGCACTGGGGTACTGCGTGAAACGCCGGGCGATGTTGATCGTCGATCCCAAGGCGGCCTGGGCGACAGTGAGCGCGGCGCAAAGCGGGGCGGCGGGCATGAATCTGAACGGAGACATGGCGCGTAATGCGGCGATCTACTTTCCGCGCATCAGGCAGGCGGATTCGCAACTCGGCGGGCAGATCGACATGTTCGTGCCCTGCGGGGTGATTGCCGGAGTCATGGCCCGCACAGATAGTCAGCACGGAGTCTGGAAGGCGCCGGCTGGGCTTGATGCCTCATTGAACGGGGTAGCCGGGCTGCAACTTGATATGACGGATGCAGAAAACGGGTTGCTGAATCCGCTGGGCATCAACTGCCTGCGGACCTTCCCGGTGCACGGGCGGGTGGTGTGGGGTTCGCGGACCATGCGAGGGGCTGACGCGGCGGCGGATGAATACAAATACGTTCCTGTCCGCCGGTTGGCCCTGTTTCTCGAAGAGAGTCTCTATCGCGGGACGCAGTGGGTCGTGTTCGAACCGAATGACGAACCGCTCTGGGCCCAGATCCGGCTGAACCTCGGAGCCTTCATGCACAATCTGTTTCGGCAGGGTGCGTTTCAGGGCACCGCGCCGCGCGATGCCTACTTCGTCAAGTGCGACAAGGAGACGACCACTCAGAATGACATCAATCTCGGCATCGTCAACATCGTCGTCGGGTTCGCACCGCTCAAGCCAGCCGAATTTGTCGTCATTAAGCTGCAACAGATGGCTGGCCAGATTGCGAGCTAACCAAAGGAGAGACCATGGCGCAGTTCACCGTGAACACGACTCGATTCGATCCGTACAAGAATTTCAAGTTTCGCGTCAAATGGGATGGGCGCTACGTGGCCGGCGTCAGCAAAGTCGGCTCCCTCAAGCGGTCCACTGAGGTCGTTGAACATCGGGAAGGTGGAGATCCCAGCAGCAGCCGCAAGTCGCCCGGCCGCACCAAGTTCGAGGCCATTACGCTCGAACGGGGCGTCACGCACGATACGGCTTTTGAGCAATGGGCGAACAAGATCTGGAATTTCGGCTCCGGGTTGGGCGCGGAGGTGTCGCTGAAGGATTTCCGGAAGGACATTATCATCGAGCTGTACAACGAGGCCGGACAATTGGCGATCGCGTACAAGGTCTTTCGTTGTTGGGTCTCGGAGTATCAAGCGCAACCGGATCTCGATGCCAATGCCAACGCCGTGGCGATTCAGACCCTCAAGCTCGAAAACGAAGGTTGGGAACGCGACTACGAAGTCGTCGAACCGTCTGAACCCACCTTTACGGAACCATGAGCATGATGCAGCAACCTGTCCAGGGCCTGTCTGCCGCCGCCATGCTGGAGGTGTGGGAACAGGGAGAGGGGCGGCATCCCCTCGACCGGGCATTGCTGTTGCTGCGACTCGCCTGTCCCGGTCAATCGTTTGAAGCGCTCTGCGAATGGACGATCGGGCAGCGTGATGCCTGTGTGCTGGAGCTTCGGCGGCACACCATCGGGGATCGCATCGAGGCCTACGCGGAATGTCCGGCCTGTCGCAACGGGCTCGAATTCGAACTGTCATGCACCGAGCTCCTGGCGTCGGTGGTCACATCGGAGGCGACCTGGACGGCCGTGGAGCAGGACGGCCGCTCCGTTGAACTGCGCAGGCCGAACAGCCGGGATCTGGCGCTGGCGATCACTGCCGCCAATCCGGAGCAGGCGCGGCGGATCATTCTGTCCCGCTGCGTTCGCAGAGGGGCTGTGGATGCCGAGGCGGCGGCGTGGGACGACGCTGATGGAGCTGCGCTAGCCGGACGTTTGGGCGAACTGGATCCGCTGGCTGAAGTGCTCATCGATGTGCGATGCGAGATGTGCGGGCAGCAGTGGCAGGCATTGTTTGATATCGTGACGTTCTTCTGGAATGAACTCCATGCGCGAAGCCGGCGATTGGTGCAGGAAGTCGATCTCCTGGCCCGTACCTACGGATGGACGGAAGGAGAGATCCTTCGCATGAGTGCGCAGCGTCGGGGGCTGTATGTGGAGATGGCCCTGTCATGAGTGATTTTTTGACCAGGCTTGTGGAGCGACAGACCGGGACCGTGGCGATGGTTCAGCCGCGCACTCCTTCGATGTTTGCCCCGGCATCGGGTTCGCAGGGCTTCTCGATCATCGATGAGTCGGCGATGACGGAGTCTGCTCCAGTAGAGGTTTTTAGGCGGGCGCCCGAGGCGCCCAGTCGCGTCGCTGCCGCCACGCCATCAGCCTCAGCCATCGATGCACCGTTGCCCGCAGAGACTCCGGTGGGTCGAATCCAGGCCGCTCCTGTCGTCCAGCCGCCGCACGTGGCTGAGACATCGCCCACGGCAACCAGGGCGGAAGGTCGCGCCGCCAGAAGCGAAGCCACGAGTATTGAACTGCAGCCTCCACTCCGTACCCGCTCACTGCCTGTGGCTTCTTCTGGACCGGAACCGAACCGTCGGCCGGCGGAGAACCGTCCTGAACGACCTGGTTGGACAGAGGCGGCGGCGGGTCCTCTCATGACGCCTCCGCCGCCGTTGGTCCGGCCCTCGCCAATGCAGCAGTCACCCGTTCTGTCGGCTCCGCCCTCGCTGCGGCCGGCCGAACAATCGGGACAAGGGCCCAAACAGGGGCAGCTGAATGAGGAGCCTCCCGTGCAAGTCACGATCGGGCGTATCGAGGTGACGGCCGTGTCCACCACGCCCGAGACGAAGCGGAAATCGGGCTCTCGCCGGCCGGCGATGTCGTTGGAAGAATATCTGACTCGTCGTCAGGGAGGAAAAGCGTGAGCAGTGCACTGGCCATTGCGGGTGTCACGGCCGTCCTTCGGGATCTGCTCAACGATGGCTTGATCAACCACAACGTGAGCGGCCTCTTGGGCAGCACCGTCACGGTGAGCGCCTTGCCGCCGGATCGTGTGGTGCCGGTCAATGGAACCGAGAGCACCCAGCTGAATCTCTTTCTCCATCAAGTCACCTTCAATACCGGCTGGCGCAATCACGCGTTGCCCTCCCGCGACGGATCGGGCCAGCAGCGCCTCAGCAATCCGCCGCTGGCGCTCGATCTCCATTATCTGCTGAGCGCGTACAGCGCGGAAGAATTGGGGAGTGAAATTCTGCTGGGGTACGCCATACAGTTGCTCCATGAGGTGCCGGTGCTGGATCGAAAAGCCATTACGACGGCCTTGACGCCGTCGCCATCGGTCGATACCAATCTGCCACCGGCGCTTCGGGCCTTGGCGGAATGCGGGTTGGCCGACCAGGTGGAACAGATCAAACTCGTCCCGGACCCTCTCAGCAGCGAGGAAATGTCGAAACTTTGGACCGCCGTGCAGTCCCATTACCGGCCTTCCGCGGCCTACGTCGCGACAGTCGTGCTTATTGAATCCAGCAAACCGACCAGGCCGACTCTGCCGGTGCTCACTCGGGGGCCGGTTGATCCAGTCACGCACTTGGAGCGGGGCGTGGTGGTGCAGGCCGATCTGCTCCCGCCGTTTCCGACCATTCAGACCGTGGCTGCGGCCAGCGGGCAGCCGGCAGCTACGATCGGCGCGACCGTCGAACTCACGGGGCATCACCTCGATGGCACGAATCGCACAGCCCTGCTCTCGAACAGCCGGTTCGGCATCGAACAGTCGCTGCCGGCCGCAGGGGGAGGGGGCAGCCTGGCTTCCTTCACGGTGCCCATCGTGCCGGCCGGGGTGTATCAGGTTGCGCTGCAGGTCATCCGTCCCGGTGAATCCGATCCACGCGCCAGCAATGCCCTGGCATTGGTAATCGGACCGGAGATCACGACGGCGATGCCGATTGCGGTCGCGCGGGACGGCAGCGGAGTGGCCACTCTGGCGCTCACGGTGCAACCGCAGATTCAGCCGGGGCAGTCGGCCTCGTTGCTGTTGGGAACCCGTGAGGTTCCAATCGGGCCCGTTACCGTGGCAACGGGGACGTTGACGGTTCCCGTCCCCGACGCGCAGGCGGGAGAGTTTCTGCTTCGGATACGAGTTGATGGCATCGAGAGTCCGATCATCAACCGGTCAGCCGTTCCGCCGGCCTTTTTCAACTATCGGGTGACGATCACATGAAGACCGCCGCGACCTCCGCAGCATGGTGCGATGCGAATCAAGCCTATCTGGTGGCTGAGTTTTCCCGTCTGAAACTGCGGCTGGGCGCTGAGCATGATGAACGGGTGGTCGCAGCGCGGGTGGAGGCGGCAGATGCGGAACTTTCTGCTCCGGCCGCCATCGATACCCTGTCCGGGCTATTCGGTCTGAGCGCCTTCGAGCGGGATCTCCTGCTCCTGGCCGCCGGAGTGGAAATGGATGCCGACCTCGGGCGTGTGTGCGCCGCGGCATTGGGGCAATCGCAAGCGCCGCGGCCCCAGGCGACGTTCGGCCTGGCCCTGGCGGCGTTGGAGCATTCGCACTGGAGCGCGCTGGCGGCGATGGCGCCGTTGCGCCGGTGGCGCCTGCTGGAAGTCGACGACAGTGCCGGACTGGTGAACGGAAGACTGCGCATCGACGAACGGGTGCTCCATTATCTGGCCGGCGTCAACTACCTCGATCCACGCCTGCAGCCGCTGCTCAGTCCGGTTCCCGCTCCGCAGGTCATGGCCGGGACGCATCGGCACATTTGCCAGTCGCTACTGGAGCGTTTGCGGGAACCATCGTCCTCCTATCCTGTGGTCCTGCTGTCAGGCGACGATGTGGATGGACAGGCTGATGTGGCGGCGGAGGTGGCGGTTCATTTGCACGTACAGTTGTACCGCGCGCAGGCCGAGGACTTGCCGGGCAGTCCGGCAGAGGCCGATGCCTTCGCGACGTTGTGGCAACGCGAGGCGGCCTTGCTCGGCGCGATTCTGTTGATCCACTGCCAGGACGGAACACCCGCGAAAGCGGTCGCGTATCTCGCCGACCGCAGCGGGAGCCCGTTGTTTATCGCCGGTCGCGATGTCCCTTCATGCAAACGGGCAACCATCCGATTCACGGTGAACAAGCCGGACGGCGCTGAGCAAAAGCAATTGTGGCAACAGGTGCTGGGCCCGGCCACGGTCCGCATGAACGGGATGTTGGACGGTGTGGCGTCCCAGTTTTCGTTGAGTGCCAGAGCGATTGCCATCGCCGGCGCCGGGCTCCGCGACGTGGCTGAATCCGGCAGCCAGGCGGACAGTGCCTTGTGGAAGGCCTGCCGCAGTGTGAGCCGTTCCCGCCTGGAGGATCTGGCGCAGCGCCTGGACCCGGTCGCGGGATGGAACGATCTGGTCTTGCCGGAGGCGCAGCAGCGGACGCTGCGACAAATTGCGGCGCACGCGAAACACCGACTGATGGTCTATCAACAATGGGGCTTCGCCGGGAAGGGCGTGCGCGGCCTTGGCATCACGGCCCTCTTTGCGGGTGAAAGCGGGACGGGCAAGACCATGGCGGCGGAAGTTCTGGCGAATGAGCTGCGTCTTGATGTGTATCGCATCGATCTTTCCGGGGTCGTCAGCAAATACATCGGCGAGACGGAACGCAACCTGCGGCGCGTGTTCGATGCCGCCGAAACCAGCGGGGCGATGCTGTTGTTCGACGAAGCCGATGCGCTGTTCGGAAAACGGAGCGAAGTGCGCGACAGCCATGATCGCTACGCGAATATCGAAGTCAGTTATCTGTTGCAACGGATGGAGGCCTATCGCGGCCTCGCGATTCTGACGACCAACATGAAGGCGGCGCTTGATGTTGCGTTCTCGCGCCGCCTCAGTTTCGTGGTGCAGTTTCCCTTTCCGGACCAGCATCAGCGGGAATTGATCTGGAGTCGCATCTTTCCCGCTGCCGCGCCGTTGGAGCCACTCGATTACGCCAAACTCGCCAGGCTGAGCATGTCCGGGGGAAATATCCGCAGCATCGCCTTGAATGCCGCGTTCCTGGCGGCGGATGAAGGGGCGGCGGTGGGGATGCGGCATCTTCTGCAGGCTGCGCATACCGAGGCGGCAAAGCGTGAACGCCCGCTCTCCGACGCCGAAACCAGGGGGTGGGTATGAAGCGGGTCATCGTAAACATCGACCGCCTCGTCCTCAAGGGCTTCCGTTTCGAAGACCGGCATGCGATTGGGGAAGGGCTCAGGGAGCACTTGGCGCAATGGCTCTCTGAACCGGGAATGGCAGAGCGGCTCGGCGCTACCGGCAGCGCGCCGCGTCTCCGTCTCGGCAACATTCAGGTGGCGGGGGAGATGAGGGGGCAAGCAATCGGGAGGGCGATGGGGCGTGCGATTGCCGGTCACTGGTCGCAAGACGGCCGGGTGGCCAGGCCGTCGGCAACCGATTCAGCGCCGGGACAGGGGTCATCGACATGAGTGATCGACGGGCGGCCGCCTCACAGACCAAAGACCCATCCGGGAAGGGGCGTCAGCCGGCTGCCGCGTCAAGCGGCCTGTCGGCGTTTTCAGCTCAGACGTCAGGGCCGCAGCCGACCGGCGACCTCGTGAGCGGCGTGTTGCGATCCGCAGGGATGCCGTTGGACGACACCTCCCGGACGGCGTTCGAGCCGCGTTTCGGACATGATTTCGGGCGGGTTCGGGTTCATACGGATGCGCGTGCGGCTGAGTCGGCTGATTCGCTGCTCGCAGATGCCTACACCGTCGGCGAGCATATCGTGTTCGGGCCGGGGCGTTATGCTCCGGCCAGCCCCAAAGGCCGGGACCTCCTCGCTCATGAGCTGGCTCACGTGGCGCAACAGTCAGGAACGCCGTCCCTCGCGGGATCGTTCCGGGTGAGCCGGCCGGATTCGGCTGCGGAACAGGCGGCGGAGGTGAGTGTACAACGATTGGCGCTCGGACTTCCGTCCGCGTGCCAGCCGATGTCGGAGCCGGGTGTCATTCATCGTGCGATCAAGGAGGACCTGCGCGAAGCGATTGAAGGCTGGGGGACGGATGAAGAAGCGATTTATGCGCGATTGCGCATTGCCGGGGAAGAAGAAAAAAAAGCCGTGCTGGGCGATCCGGTGCTGATGCAGGAGTTGCAGGATGATTTGTCGCGCGGGGAGTGGGGAACCGTGCTGGGACTGCTCGGCGCGACTGCTGAATCGCGCGTGCATGCCGCGTCGGAGGGATGGGGGACCGACGAAGAAGGGATCTTTGAAGCGCTCCGATCGACGCCGGCGCTCGAACTCAAACGCCAGATGGAAAGCAGCACGATGCTCATGGAGTTGCGCGATGAGCTGTCGGACGACGAGTTGGGGCAGGCGCAGGCTATCATCACGAAGGCGTTCTTCAACGAAGCGGCGATCAATATTCGCGACACCTATCATGCTCTGCTGCTCTTTCCCGACACGGTGAATGAAGCCTGCGATCATTTCGAGGCGCTTGGCTATGATGTCGTCAAGAACATCATTGCGCATCTGGCTCGCGGACATGAGATGCAGGAATCCGTGGCGACGGATACCAACACCCAGATCAACCACGACAAGAAGCTGGCACGGGTACAAGCCGCGTTTGAGGCGCGCTGGAACATTTCGAGTCAATCGAAGGCGGGCAAGGAAAAGAAGGCGCCGGTCTGGACGGTCGAGATGATTCGGCGGCTCAATGTCGCGCTCAGACAGGTTCCTGAGGGGCATGTGGTGCGGGCCGATCAAGATGTGCCCGGCATCCAGAAGGGTGAGTTGTCGGGCTTCCGCCTGATCGAAGGCAGCACCGGCTACTGGGCGAATCCGTTTATCGAGGTCGGCATGGAGCATTCGGATATCGCCGGATTGACGAGACATGAGGTCGGCCATGCCATGGACGATTACCTGGGCTCCTCCACCGAGACATTCAAGAAGAACTCCACGAATGGCTGGGATTGGTCGAAGACATCCACGATGTGGGAAACGCACATGACCGATCCCTGGAAGCGCAAGGGCGGCAAAGATGTGCCTCTGGCGGACCGGCTGAAGATCAATGCGTTGCTCGACGCCTACGTGAATGGCGACGGCAGCAAGGGACTGCGCAAGGACACCGACAAGACGCATCCGATCCAAACCTATTGGAATGATGACGTCCCGATGATTGAAGCGGCCAAGGATTTAGCCGGCAAGAAGGATAAGGTGTACCAACATCTCGGCAGCGTCAGGAAGTTCGGCGCCTGCTACTTCAGTTGGAGCACCTACTACCACGAATTCTACGTCTACAACCTGGTGGTGCAGGACAAACGATTGACCGACTATTCGCTCTTCGGCCACCCGGAATTCTTTGCGGAGATGTACGAAGCCTACTATGAAGAAGGCTCAGGACCGAAGCGCGGGGACAAATTGAAGGGAGTGCCCAATTGGAAGCAGTTCTTCGACACCGTGGTCCATCCGGCGAAGTAGCCCTGGGACTTAGGCTTGGGACCTGTGCCCGGCTGCTCGGCGGGATCATGCCGAATGCCGTCGAAGAGGTGGCGGGTCTGGAGTCCATCCTCTTGCCGGAATTCGAACAGTACGGGGAACTCATTGCCGCGACCGACCATTCGTTGGCCGGTCTCCTGCTGCGCGGCGAGGGCTCCGGCTTCACTGACCGGATTCAAGGCCTGCTGCGACAGTGGGATCTGGGGGATGAGGCGGCCTTCGTCCAGGCTCGTGTGGCTGGTGCCTTCGAGCACAAGCGATGCTTCCTGAAACTTGAATGGTGTGGCCATGCGACAGGAGTCGATCGGCAGGCGGCCGTCTATTATCGCCGTCGACCCAAGCTCCACGAGGCGTTAAAGATCGTGGCTCAATCGGCGGGCACCACCGTTGCGCTGGATGATCTTCGTGAACTGGGCGCGTTGTTGGGAAAGGATACGGTTCACTTTGTATCCGCCGTGATGCGGCCGGGTAGGCCGATTCATTACAAACTGTATTTTTCTCAGTATGTCACGCCCGCATCGCATGAACAGGTCTTTGGGCGATTGCAGCGGGCCATGCGGCGCTTTGCGGGACAACCGTCGGCTGAGGGCCGCTGGGCGACTTATCACGATCGATTGTCGTCACGACAGCTCGCGCATACGCTCTTCGTGTCCCTCGCGGTGTCCGAAGACGGCACGGATCCGTCCCTGAAGGTTGACTATCCGGGCGTTGCTCCGGTCGTCGCGGCGGGGCTCCTCGATGGGGCTCGTCTCAGGCAGACGGAAGCACGCCTGCGGCATCTCTGCGAGGCGGCCGGCCGCACAGAGCTGTCCTATCTCGGGGTCAGGATTCGCGCCGAGGGTGATCCCGTTCTGAAAGGGTATGCGGATTTCGTATGAGCCGTTGCGTCGTCCAACGCCTCCGCTGTCCCACCTGCGGTGTGGAGCAGGAGGAGAAGGTGTTTGTGAGCGTGAACGGGGCACGCATCAAAACGGCGGTACAACGGATCACCGACGGCACCTGGGGGGAAGTGTCTTGCCTGGCTTGCGGGCAGCGCTACCTGGCCGATCCGCCGCTGTTGTATAGCGATCTGCCTGGCGGTATTTGGCTGGTCCGGTATCCGTGGGAGCGGCGAGGCCAGTTTGTCGAGTTGGAGGCCGAGGCGGACCGGATTTTCTCGCGAGAATTTTTCGAACGTCCACCCGCCGTCATTCGTGAGCAGGCAGCCGCAGTGCGGCGGCGTATCTGTTTCGGACGGGAGCAATTCGTGGAGAAGCTGCTGGCATTGCGCCATGGCATCGATGATCGCGCATTGGAATGTCTGAAACTTGGCCTCAGCCGCGATCTCGTCGGACAACTCTTCATGCATGGCCCCTGGGAGTGGGTGACGGTGGCGATCAATGCACAGGGGATAGATCTGACCGCCGTGACGTTGGCCGATCAGCAGCCCATCCACCGCACGGTGGTACCGATGGACGCGGTGCGACACCTAGAAGAAGACCTTCGACAGTATGAGGTGTTGTTCCCGGAATTGTTCGGACATCTCTATGTGAACGCGTCCCGGTATGGGATGGAAGAGGCGCCCGCATGAGGCGGAGCAGACGGAAGCGGGCGCCATGGGGATGGCAGTGGGACGGGCATAGGTCGCCCCTATGAGAACGGAAGCGAGTCAGCAGCGGCCGGATACCGTACGGACCGGGGCTCTGCACGTCGGTCTTCTGCAACGTCAATGTGCCTGCGGCGGGACGAGTAATCTGACCGGCGCCTGTTCGGAGTGCGAGAAAAAGAAGATGCTCGGCCACTCGCTGCAAACCAAGTTGCGGGTCAACGAACCGGGCGACCAATTCGAACAGGAAGCGGATCGGGTGGCGGCGCAGGTCATGCGGATGCCTGATGCGAGCGCGCAGGCGCAACCTCTGCAGTCGGAACCTGTGATCCAACGGTTTGTCGAGGACAGTGGTCGTCAGACGGGTGAGGGAACCATGCAACGCGCAGACGAAGCTGGAAAGGAATCGGCACCGGCTGGAGAACAATCGGCCTCCGGCGGAGCGGCGCCTAAGGATGGCTCTCTCGACGACGGTGGAAGCCGTTGCCCGAGCTGGCGGGCCGACCCCGAAAGCATCAGCAAACGGGCCGCTGAGAATTATGTCCAGCACGACATCACGCCGCCGTCACAGGCAACGGTGGAGAAAATCCGGTGCGAACCGCCCATCGCCAACGGCAATTACGGCTGCTTCGTCCATTTCAGCGACGGGTTGGTGATGAGAGTGATCGTGCGGGCGGCTGACATCGTGGTCGGGATGGGGCCGGGCCAAATTGCCACGGAAACTCCGCCGCCTGCGACCCCCTTGTGTTTTTACGATTACCACTGTCCGGATGGATTGTTGGTGCTGACGAAGCGTGAGTGTAAGAGCGCGAAGTCGTCGAAGCCGCACCCGCCTGGCGCACCGGTTGGCCCGCCGGCGGTCGCGCAGCGGAAGGCAGCCTCGCAGACGCCACAATCGGCAGGGTCCCTGTCGTCGGTCCAGAATGTCCTCGCGTCGCCGGGTCGTCCCTTAGATGCGTCGACGCGCGAGTTTTTCGCGTCACGCTTCGGCCACGATTTCGGTGACGTGCGGGTGCATGACGATGCGGCAGCAGCGGCGTCGGCGCGCGGGGTGCATGCCCTGGCCTACACGGTCGGCAAAAATGTGGTCTTCGGCTCGGGGCAGTACTCGCCCGGTACGAGTGCAGGCCGCCATCTGCTCGCGCATGAGCTCACCCACGTCATTCAGCAGGGTGGCCGACCTGCATCGACGATTCAGCGTCATAAGGACGACCTTGTCGGCTATACGGGCGGGCAAAGCGGCCGGGTGATTGTGCTCAATGCGGGCAATCCGACCTATGTCGCTCCGGCAGTCTCCGGTCACCCGGGGCATGGAGAAAATGAACCGAGCGTCGGACCCATTCCCACGGGAAGCTATGCAATTCAGCCGGGAGTGACGCGAGCGGTGGTGTCTTCGATTCAAGCGGGCGTCTGCGGAGCGGCTGGGATCGGAAGCGGATATCAGGAAATCACCAGCACCGATCCGAGTCCCTGTGAGGGCGCCCACTATTGCAACGTGCCATGCCCGACGGCAGACAACCCGGCGCAACAGTGTTACACGCCTCAGGATTGTTGGGGACCGAAGCGGATCAAGATCCAGGGGTCGAAGACGGTCGTCACACCGGAAGGCGTGCGAAAGCGACGGGACGGGTTTTATCTGCACGGTGGCAATCCGCACGACGCCGTCAGCAGCGGCTGCGTGAAGACTCTCGACAACAGTGTCTTTGCCGAGATTCGTAAATTAACGGGAGTGAAGGGCACCGTGCCGTTTTGCGTGGGGACAGCCTGTCCCAAAGACCTTGCAGGGAAGGGCACGATGTTTCAGGTTTCGCAGGCGGTGATTCGTGCAGTGGCTGCCGGAAGCGGAATGATTCTGCCCTAAAGGTTGCTTCGGGAAAGACGGCGATCGGATGATGCGTCGCACATGATGAGCTGAGAGGCGTGGCACCCATGACATCCTTTACCGGTTCCCCCAAACTCCTCAAGGGTGGCATTGTGCTGATCGATCCGGCCACCGCGCAGGTTCAACGGATCATCGCGCTTCAATACAACCCGGAGTCACTCAGCCGCAGCCTTCAAATACAGGGAGTGAGTGAGGGAGGAGATCGGTCCGAAGCGCTCCGGCTGAAGGGGCCAGCGGTGGAGACCATCAAGCTGGAGGCGGAAATCGACGCCACCGACGACATGGAAGCCGGAGACCGCACGGTTGGAGACGCCGGTATCTCTCCCCAGCTCGCAGCCCTCGAAACCCTGCTGTATCCCAGCACGGCACAATTGACCACGAACCATACGTTGTCCAGTCTGGGCACGCTCGAAATTCTTCCGATGGAGACCGCCTTGCCGCTGTTTGTCTTTGGGCAACACCGCGTCATTCCCGTGCGGTTGACCGATTTCAGTGTGACGGAGGAGGCATTCGATCCGAACCTCAATCCTATCCGCGCGAAGGTGAGCCTGGGCATGCGGGTGTTGTCCATCGACGATGTGGGATTTACGCATAAGGCAGGCAGCTTGTTCATGAGTTATCTGCAACAAAAGGAAGGGCTGCGCGCGAAGGCGCACAGCGGCACGTTGGGGGCGCTCGGACTGACGGGGATTCCGTGAATGGGTCTTAGCGTGGTGCAGGGCTGATGGCTGGAAGGGAGCGTCGTTCGTGAAGCGTGACGCGTCGCTCAGAAAAGCTGGAACGCGTCCTTCACGAAATACGAAATACGAAATACGACTCGGAGCTGATAGCTACTTGGAGTCCACAATGGCCGATCCACTACAGACACTATTGGACAGTGCGCTCAAACCCAATCCTTTCCCGCCGACGAGTCGGTACTACGGGGTGAAGACTACGTCGGTCGTCGGGAGTGACGGGACCATGGTGGTGCATTTGCGGCGGCGATTCGTGCCGGCGAGCGACCGGTTTACCGTCGTGCAGGAACATCGCGTGGTGGCCGGTGAGCGGCTGGACCATCTCGCCAGCACGTATCTTGGCGATCCGGAGCAATATTGGCGCTTGTGCGATGCGAACGATGCGGTCCGGCCGGACGCGTTGGTCGAACGGTTAGATATGGTGGTGCACATCGCATTGCCGGAAGGTGTCACGGGGGTTCCCGGTGCTTAAGGGTGTCCATCTGACAATGCTGGCGGGGCCGGTGGTCCCGTTTCCCGTTCCCCAGCCGGTGCTGGATGCGCTGACCGAGGTGCAGGTGACCAGCGCGACCGGCATGGCCGGCGGGTTTCAGTTGCAGTTCACGATTCAGAACAAGTCGCCTCTGCAGCAGGCATTCCTGGTTGCGGCGACGCGGACGCCGCTGATGCGCGTGATTCTGGTGGCGACCATCAATTTGATTCCCCACGTGCTGATGGACGGGGTCATCACCAACCAGGAAATCACCTCCGGCGACAAGCCGGGAGAGTCGACGCTGACGATCACCGGCGAGGATCTTACCAAGGTCATGGATCTGCAAGCGTTCGACGGATTGCCGTTCCCCGCCATGCCGGCCAATCTTCGCGTCACGACGATCCTGGCAAAGTATGCCGTCTTCGGCGTGATTCCGTTGGCCATCCCGCCGATCGGGTTTGATGTGCCGATCCCCACGATGCGGATTCCATCGCAGCAGGGCACAGATCTCAATTACATCCTTCAATTGGCGGAAGCTGCCGGCTATGTGTTCTACATCGATCCGGGTCCCGTGCCCGGCACGAACACGGCCTATTGGGGGCCGCAATTGAAGGTGGGCGTTCCACAACCGGCGCTCAATGTCGATATGGATTTCGATCGCAATGTGGAGTCGCTCGCTTTTCAGTTCAACTCGACGAAGAAGGACCTGCCCATCGTGATGATTCACAACGCGTTGACCAAGGTGCCTATTCCCATTCCGATTCCCGACATCAACCCGTTACAGCCGCCGTTGGGCCTGGTCGGTCCCCCGGTGACAAAACTGTCGATGCTGAAGGCCACGGGAAAACTGTCCGCGCCGGAGGCGCTCAACGAGGGGCTGAAGGCATCGAGCGAATCGATGGACGCGGTGACGGGGAGCGGGTCCCTCGATGTCGCGCGGTATGGGCGGCTCTTGACGGCGCGCGGCCTGGTCGGGGTGCGTGGCGCCGGGTTGGCTTTTGACGGTTTGTATTACGTGGACAGCGTGACGACGACGATCAAGCGCGGGAGTTGTAAACAAAGTTTTCGTCTCACGCGGAACGGATTGGTCTCTCTCACGCCGCTGGTGCCGGTATGAGCGACGCGCAAAAATACTACGGCAAGTATCGCGGCACGGTCTTAAACAATATCGATCCTATGCAGATGGGGAGGTTGCAGGTCCAGGTGCCGGATGTCGCCGGGTTGATTCCGACCTCGTGGGCCATGCCCTGTTTTCCCACGAGCGGCAAACAAATGGGCGCCTACATGCTGCCGCAAATCGGTGCGGGCGTCTGGGTCGAGTTCGAGCAGGGGAATATCGACTACCCGATCTGGAGCGGCTGTTGGTATGGCAGCGTCGCCGAAGTGCCGGTCCTGGCATTGGCCGGGATTCCGGCTAGCCCGAACATCGTCCTGCAGACGGGGGCACAGAATGCGATCGTGATCAGCGACGTACCGGGTCCAACAGGAGGGATCATGCTGAAGAGTGCGACCGGGGCCACGCTCATTGTGAACGACACGGGGATTTACATTCAAAACGGCAAGGGCGCGATGGTGACGTTGGTGGGGCCGGCGGTCACGATTAACAATGGCGCCCTCACAATCATCTAGCATGATGCTGAAAACGTCCGCCAGCGGCGTTCTCGTTGCGTTCAGGCCCTCAACGTACCGCAAGGGTACGCCTCGGGCCTTCACTGACTGCGGCCTTGCTGAACAGCCGTTTTGAGCATCATGCCGAAGGATTTGCCGCTTCTGGCTAGAAGCGAATCATCGTGGCGTTTGTGCAGACAGTTATATGCAAGCTGTGAACTATTCATGGAGGGCAAGCTGATGCCGGGATTCTTGCTTCACCTCGGGGCGACGGTCATGTGTGCGCATGCGGGGCAGGCGACGCCGGTGGCGCCGAATCCACGCGTCCTCGTCAGCGGGCAGCCGACGGTGGCCATGAACAGCCTCTTTGTCGTGGCTGGCTGCACGCTGCCGCCACCGACAGCTGCGAACGGCCCCTGCGTCACCGCGCAATACATCACGGCGGCCACCCGGGTGACGAGCAACGGCCTGCCGCTGTTGCTGATCGATAGTCAGGCGATCTGCGCACCCTCCGGCACGCCGCTGCTCGCGTCGGTTACCCAAACCCGGGTCATGGGGGTGTAACGATGGTACAGGTGGATTTTCCCTATCGGTTCGATGCGCGTGGCCGCACCGCCGGGGCAGACGACGCCGACCACATTCGCGACCTGATCGAGCAGGTGTTGTTCACCCATCCCGGTGAACGGGTCATGCGGCCGGATTTCGGCAGTGGGCTCCTGCAGTTGGTCTTCTCGCCCAACAGTGCGGTCCTGGCCGCGACTACCCAGGTTTTGGTGCAAAGCTCGTTGCAGCGCTGGCTGGGCGAATGGATCCTGGTGGAGTCGGTGCAGGTGGAGGCTGTGGATTCGACGTTGCGTGTCACAGTGCAGTATGTGATCAGGCAGACGGGTACCCGCGTCGTCGGAACCTTCGTGCAAGGAGGGGGCGCGTGAGATATTCCTGTTGCGATGCCTTGCGCCGTCAGGTCGTTCGCAATCATCCGACCCTGAACGGGATCGACTATCTCGAAGTCATCGATCACGCCGCGCCGACGGAGGCCGAGCGGCAACGAAAGCTCGAACTTCATTTTGTGAAACCTCTGGGTTCGTTGACGCTGACGACGAGCAACATCAGACTCGAAGGTGGAGAGCGCATCACCACGTTCCATGTGTTGTCCGTGCTCGTCGGCAGCGGATCGTCCGCCAACGTGCTGACCGTCGAAGTGGATCAGGCCGGAGACTTTTCGACCTACGTCCTGCGTCTGGTGACCGATGCCTTGAATGATGCGGCGCCTGCTGGAGTCGACCCGCAACTGGCCGCGATCGAATTTTCATTCAAGGTCGAATGCCCCAGCCCCTTCGATTGTGCGCCGCAACACATCTGCCCGGAGGTGCCGGCACCGGCGCCGGTGATCGATTATCTGGCCAAGGACTATGCGAGTTTCCGCCGCGTCATGCTCGACCGGATGTCGGCAGTGATGCCGCAATGGAAGGAGCGCAGTCCCGCCGATCTCGGGGTCATGTTGGTCGAGGTCTTGGCCTATACCGCTGATCAATTGAGTTACCAGCAGGATGCGGTCGCGACGGAAGCCTATCTGGGTACGGCGCGGCGCCGCATCTCTGTCCGACGCCACGCTCGTCTGATGGACTACTACATGAGTGAGGGTTGTAACGCGAGGACCTGGGTACATGTCCAGGTCTCTGCCGACGTGGTGCGGGTCGATCCGGCCAATCCGGCGATTCCCATCGGGACGAAGTTTACGACGCTCATTCCGGGGCAACAGGTCGCCATCGCCGACGATCCGCGAGCCTACGAACTGGCCGACATGCTGTTTGAAGCGATGGAGTCCCTACAGTCTCTCTATGCCGACCATAACGAGCTGCGGTTTTATAGTTGGAGTGATCAACGGTGTTGCCTGCCGAAGGGCTCAATCTCGGCCACTCTCGCCGGGCATCATCCGCAGCTGAAGCCGGGCACGATCCTTTTGTTCGAGGAAGTCCTGGGGCCGGAAACGGGGTCAGTCTCGGATGCCGATCCCACCAGACGTCATGTGGTGCGTCTCGATCGAGTCGTGGCAACGGCTTCAGGGGGCGGACCGCTCAGAGACCCGGTCACGAACCAGCTGATCACGGAAATCACGTGGCATCAAGAAGATGCTCTGCTGTTTCCATTCTGTCTCTCTGCAGCCACGAGCGCCGGCTATCGTGATGCTGTCAGCGTGGCGAGAGGCAACCTGGTCTTGGCGGATCATGGAGTGACGTTGGAAGGAGAGGAGTTGGGATCTGTGCCGGAGCCGTTCCTGTTCAGGCCCCGGTCGAAGGAAGCGGATCAATGCGCCCTGCTCACTCGTGAATCGATTGCACCGCGCTTCAGGCCGAGTCTGTCTCAAGGGCCGCTCACACATGCCGGGCCTGCCTACGACCATGCAAACTCGGCCCGGACTGCGCTGCAATGGGACTTGCGAGAGGCACAGCCGTCCATCAGCTTGACGGGAATCAAAGGCACAGAGACCACAACGTGGACGGCGCGGCGAGACCTCCTCAACAGCGGTGCGGAGGCGGATGAGTATGTCGTGGAGGTAGAGAATGACGGCAGTGGCACGATTCGCTTCGGGGACGACGTGCACGGTCGCCGGCCTGAGTCGGGTACGGTGTTCACCGCTCGGTATCGCGTGGGGAATGGCCGTGCGGGAAACATCGGGGGCGATTCGTTGGTCCACATCGCACTCGCCATTCCCGAAATCACCCTGGTACGTAATCCGTTGCCGGCCGTCGGCGGTCAGGATCCGGAATCGTTGCAGGACGTGCGTCAGCGAGCACCCGTGGCCTATCGCGTTCAGGAACGCGCCGTGACAGAACCCGACTATGCCGAGATCACCGAACGTCGAGCCGACGTGCAGCGGGCCGCCGCCACATTTCGCTGGACGGGGAGTTGGCACACGGTGTTTGTGACGGTCGATCGTGAAGGAGGCGCCGGTATCTCAGACGAATTCGAGACCGGCATTCGCGCGCATCTCGAGCGGTATCGCATGGCCGGTCATGATGTGGAGGTCGACGGCCCGCAGTTCGTGTCGTTGGAAATCGATCTGCATGTCTGTGTGCGGCCCGATCATTTCCGGAGCGATGTCGAAGGTGAACTGCTCGATGTCCTCAGCAACCGCGATCTGCCGGATGGAGGCCGTGGACTCTTCCATCCCGATCTCTGGACCTTCGGACAGCCGGTGTATCTCAGTGCGCTCTATGGGGCCGCCCATCAGGTCACGGGTGTCGAGTCGGTGGAAGTGCGGACGTTTCAGCGGCAGGGGGTGCCGGAGACGACAGGGCTGGATAGTGGACGGCTGAACATGGCTGCGCTGGAAATTCCCCGTTTGGACAATGATCGCAACTTCCCGGAGCATGGCCGGTTGACCATGACGTTGGGAGGGGGGAAATGAGTCAGGACGTTCGGAATGAATGCGGCTGCTGCGCCGGCATCGAGGCCGCCACTCCCGGCTTGCTCTTCAATCGACCCGGCCTTTCGGCGATCGCCTATCGCGTCGGGACCTACCAGACGTTTCGTCAGAGTCTCCATGCGCGGCTTTCCGACAGCCAGTGGCCGGTCTTGCGCGGGCTGCGAACACGCGCCGACGATGATTTCACCATCGCGCTGCTGGACGCCTGGGCCGTCACCGGCGACATCCTTACCTTTTATCAGGAACGCATCGCCAATGAAGCCTATCTGCGGACAGCCACGGAGCGGCTTTCCATCTTGGAGCAGTCGCGCCTGCTCGGGTATCAACTCGGCCCCGGCTTGGCTGCCGCCACGCATCTGGCTTTCACGCTGGAGGACAATCCCGGTCTGCCGGCACAGGCGACCCTGCCGATCACCTTGGCCGTCGGCACGAAAATTCAGACGGTTCCCGGGCCGGATGAGCAACCGCAGACCTTCGAGACGGTTGAGGCCATCGAAGCGAGGCCGGCGTGGAATGCGCTCCTGGCCCAGCAGACCGCCACGCAACCGCTGAGTTGGAACATGCCGGAGTTGTGGGTGGCCGGCGCGAACATCAGTCTGACTGTCGGGGAGGTGGTGTTGATTGTGGCGGAGAGCGGCAGTGGCTTTGAAGCCTCGATTCGCCGTGTGACCGGGGTGGTATCAGATCCTGATCGCCGCAGCACGAAGCTCTTGCTCGCAACGATATCCATCAGTGCAAAAACCATCGCGGCGACCAAGCCGGGGGTCTATGTCCTGCGAAGCCAGGCCTCGCCATTCGGGCACAATGCGCCATTACAGCCGCAGTACAACAGCAGCGGCGTGTTTCAGGGCACATTCAGCGAGTGGGCGCTGGACGCCGATGAGACGGTGACCTTCATCACCCTCAGCAGCCGCAACGACAAGATCCTGAAGGATAGTTTCGCCGTCGTCGAGCAAGACGATCCGGCGAACGGCACACGCATGTGGACCTTTGCCACCGTCACCGAGGTGGTCCATCGCTCGGTAGCCCGGTACGGCATTGCCGGGAATGGAACGAGGCTCAGTCTGAGCGCAGGCTGGACGAAGGGCGCTGACTCGAAGCTGGATCTGCTGCGCACCATGACGATCTCGGCTCAGAGCGAAGAACTCACCCCGGCCGCCTTGCCGCTGCTGTATCCGCTCTACGGCGAGAGGCTGGCATTCGATCAACTGGTGGACGGTCTGATGACGGGACGGCCACTTGCCGTGACCGGCGTTTGCCAGGCGGTTCGCCTGAAACATCCGGCGCCCGCCCCATTCAAGGGACACAAGGTACCGCTAGGCGGATCTCAACCACCGCCGGCTCTGGTCCTGGATGCTGGGGGCTCGGTCCTGCTGACACCGGGTGACCTACTGCACATGATCGGTGCTCCGGCAACCGTGGCGGGATCGTCGCTGCTCCCGTTGACGCCGGAGGAGTTCGGCGCGTCGCTGACTCAATCCGTCCCGCCGCTGTTGCGGTTGCCTTTGATGGATCGCGACGGCCACGCGGGGTTCTTGGATGTCAGCGCAGGGGACATCGAGCTCGTCGCGTCGGATCCCGCCACTGAAACGGTGTCGGAGATCGTCTTCATCGACGAGGCGATCGGGACCAGCATCATCCAGGATCGCGATCGGACGACTATTCAACTCGCCACGGCGCTGGCCAATGTGTACGAGCGCACCACGGTTCGCATCAATGCCAACGTGGCCGCCGCTACTCACGGCGAAAGCGTGAAGGAACCGTTAGGCAGCGGCGACGCGTCCACGACGTATCAGCAGTTCACCTTGCGTCAACCGCCTGTGACCTATGTCAGCGCTGATACGCCGGACGGTTCAGCCTCGACGCTGAAGGTCTACGTCAACGAAGTGTTGTGGGAGGAAGTCCCGTTTTTCTACGGGCATGGCCCCACCGAGCGTATTTACATCACGAGGCGGGACGACGAGGGACGCACCACAATCCGGTTCGGCGATGGCATCACGGGAGCGCGGTTGCCGACCGGCCAGAACAACGTGCGGGCCGAGTACCGTAAGGGCATCGGTCTTGGCGGACTCGCGCGGGCCGGGCAATTGAGTTTGCTGATGAGCCGACCGCTCGGGTTAACAGGTGTCGTCAATCCGGAAGCCGCGCAGGGAGCCGAAGATCCGGAGTCGAGGGACGACGCGCGCACGAACGCACCGATGACGGTGCTGACACTGGATCGCGCGGTGTCGTTGCAGGATTACGAAGACTTCGCCAGGACGTTCTCGGGCGTCGCCAAGGCTCAGGCCGTGTGGGTGTGGGATGGCCGCAAGCGGAGCATCTTCCTCACGGTCGCCGGACCGGCTGGGGAACTATTGGATGAAAGCGGCTCCGTCATCACGAAGTTGGAAGCGTCGCTGCGCACGTACGGTGATCCCTTCGTGGCGTTCACGATAAGGCCCTATCGGCAGGCCTGGTTCGAGATCGACGGCACGGTCACGATCGATCCGGACCATGTGACCGATGCCGTGATGGACGCGATCTCCGCCGACCTTGAGCAACGGTATGCCTTCGAGGCTAGAGCCTTTGGGCAGCCGGTTGCGCTGAGTGAGGTCATCGCCGCGATACAGGCGGTTCCCGGTGTCGTGGCGGTGGACCTGGACCGGTTCGCGCGCACAGGCCAGTCGCTGCCGGCGATTCAGCCGCGTCTGATTGCCGATCGTCCGGCCATGGGCGCGGATGGGGTGGTGCCCGCGGCGGAACTGCTGTTGCTCGAGCCCGCGTCATTGACTCAACTGAAGGCGGTCCAATGAATCCAGAAGCAGACAAGTTGTACCAGCTTCTTCCCGCGATCTACCGCATTCGTGATGCGGAACAGAACGGCGCGCTACGCGCCTTGTGCGAGGTGCTGGCCGAAGACATCGCCGTGCTGCGGGAAAGTCTCGATCAACTCTATGACGATCAGTTTATTGAAACCTGCGCCGACTGGGCGGCGCCGTACATCGGTGACTTGATCGGGTACAGGACATTACATGCCGTCACCGAGCGGACGCGCAGTGCCAGGGCCGAGGTGGCCAATACCATCGCCTATCGCCGCCGGAAAGGCACGGCGACTGTTCTCGAACAACTGGCCAGGGATGTCACGGGCTGGAATGCGCGAGTGGTGGAGTTCTTCCAGTGGCTGGAAACCAGCCAATACATGAACCACCTGCGCCCGACCAATCTTGCCACCGTCGACCTGCGGAATTGGGAGGCCTTGGAGCGACGGGACACAGCGTTTAATGCGATCGCGCATTCCGTCGACATGCGGCGTATTGAGACACAGCAGGGACGATACAACATTCCCAATATCGGGCTGTTCCTCTGGCGCTTGGACGCCTTTGCGGTGCGCCGCTCGCCCGCGTTCCGCGTCGACGACGAACGGTTTCTGTTCAGTCCCCTGGGGAACAACCAGCAGCTTTTTACCAGGCCGCAGGCGGAGACGGATATCACGCATCTGGCCGAACCATTGAATGTGCCGGAGCCGATCAGCCGCAGGGTATTGGACAAGTACCTTGCTCATTACTACGGCCCGCAGTTGAGCCTGTTGCTGGAGGCGGACAATGTGGACATGAGCGCGAGTCAGGTGCAGGTCTGCAACCTATCCGATGACGGCGCCACATGGGCGCATCTTCCGGTGAGCAAAGTCTCGATTGACCCGGTGCTGGGGCGAATCGCCGTTCCGCCTGGAACCCCGCCGGTCAATCTGCGTGTGACGTACCACTATGGGTTCAGCCTGCCGACCGGCGGGGGATCGTACGAGCGTGGGAAAACCTTTGCGCTCGGCGGCGGGTTTGCCTCGGTGACGCAGGGCCAGAGTCTCCAAGCGGAGTTGACCGCGTCTCAGGCCGGCGGCATCGTACAGATCGACGACAGCGGACGTTATGCGGAAATGTTGAGTGTGAACCTCCCTTCAGCCGCGAAGGTGGAGGTACGCGCCGCCAATGAGCATCGCCCGACGCTGGTGCTCAACGGCGACTGGACGATCACCCTGGCGCCGGGGGCCGAACTGACCTTGAACGGGCTGCTCATCACTGCCGGGCGGCTGCGCGTGATTGCAACGGGTGCCGTCGGGACTCGTATCCTGCGATTGCGCCATTGCACGCTGGTGCCGGGCCTGAGTCTGACGAGAGAGAGCGAACCGGTGTCGCCGGCCGCTCCGTCGTTGGTGATCGAGCGGGAGGGGACCACCGTCGAGATCGATCACTGCCTGCTAGGCGGCATCCGCGCTGTGGACGATACCGACATCTCGATGAGCAATACGCTCGTCGATGCGACCTCGCCGACCGGGGTGGCGTATGCGGCCCTCGACGCTCAGGGCCCGGGCGGGGGCTTGAGCACGGTGAATTGCACGCTGATGGGCAAGGTACACACGAAACGGCTGGACCTCGCCTCGAACACGATCTTCGCGGCGGCTCTCGCCGGCGGCGACAGTTGGAGTCATCCGGTCTGGTCGGAACAAAATCAGCAAGGCTGTTGCCGGTTTTCCTTCGTGCCGCTGAATTCGATTGTCCCCCGCCGGTTCCGCTGCCAGCCGGATTTGGCCGTGGAGGCGGCTCTGTTGGAAGCCGACCAGCCGAAGGGCAGCCTGACCGGTCCGCAAACACAGGCCATCACGCAGGCGACGCAGGCACGTGTCAGGCCGGCCTTCACCGCTCGCCGGTATGGTCAGGCCGCCTATGGGCAATTGGCGGGGCATTGTCCGAAGGAAATCAGTCGGGGAGCGGACGATGAATCTGAAATGGGTGTATTCCATGATGTGTTCGCTCCGCAGCGGGCGGACAATCTGAACATTCGATTGCAGGAGTATCTGAGGTTCGGGCTGGAGGCGGGCATCTTCTATTCGACGTAATCCTCCGGTCCTGGCTATGGCATTGAAACGAACGATCTATCAGGAGAGCGCACATGAGTGGCGATTACAGCCGGAAACGATTCAACCCTGAGAAGCTGTACCAGGCAGTATTGCGGCAGCAGGGGCGCGTGGACCTCGATGCCGATTGGAATGAGTATGTCGATCTGCAGGACCGCCGCTGGCGAGCCGAGACCATCGATGTCGTGGGACGCTGCGGCGTGCCGGCCGAGACGCCGGATGGATTCAAGATCGAGGTGAGCAGCGGGGAATTGACCGTCGGCCAGGGGCGGATGTACGTCGATGGGTACGTGGCTGAAAACCACGGAACGGCGCCGGCGCTCGATGCGACGATCGAAGAGCCGTACGGCACGGCGGCGCTGCCGGTGAAGAATCAGCCCTTTGGCGGGCCGGTGACGATTCCCGCTCAGGTGCGGTCGCTTGTCTACTTAGATGTGTGGCGCCGGGAAGTCACCTACCTGCAGGCGCTGGACCTCATCGAGTCGGCAGTGAACGTGGATACGACCACCAGAAATCAGACCGCCTGGCAGGTCAGAACACTGGGCGGCATTCCGGCGGAGGTGAATTGCGAGACCCCATTGGAGGATATTCCCGGTTGGCCGGCGGGGAACCGTCCGTCTTCGGCGCGGCTGACGACTACCACGGTCGCCGTCACCACGGAACCCGATCCCTGTCTCGTGCCGCCGACCGGCGGGTACCGCGGCCTGGAGAACCATCTGTATCGCGTCGAAGTCCATAGTGCGACGAACACGACCGCCAAGGTGAAATGGTCGCGTGAGAATGCCCATGTTGCGACCGCCCTCGTCGAGATCATGGCAGGCCGGACGACCGTACGCGTGGAAAGCCTGGGCCGCGACAATGTGCTGCGCTTCAAAACCGGAGACTGGGTGGAGTTCACGAGTGATGCGCGCGAGTTCGCCGGCCTGCCTGGTGAGATGCGCAAGGTGACGGTGGATGACACCAACAAGACGCTGACATTCAGCCCGGCCCTGCCGGTCGCCGATTTTCCCCAAGGGGTGGCTGATGCGACCAAACATGTGCGCGTGATCCGGTGGGATCAATCCGGGATCGTGCGCAAGCCAGACGGCTCGCAACTGGTGAACCTGGACCTGACGACCGACGGGTTGATCGAACTTTCTGCGGCAAATCCGAGCTTCGTGTTGGAGCACGGGGTGCAAGCCACCCTGACGGTCCAGGCGGGAGGGACGGCGCACAGCGGTGACTACTGGTGCTTTGCGGCCAGGACCGCGGATGCCGATATCGAGCGGCTCAATCTGGCGCCTCCGCTCGGGCTGTACCATCATTACTGCCACCTCGCGATCATCGAAGCCGACGGCGACATTCACGATTGCCGGACCGTGTTCCCTCCGCTCACGGAGCTCACGCCCGGCTGTTGCACGGTCGTGGTGCGTCCCGGTGAGGATATTCAAGCCGCGATCGATTCATTGCCGGAGGATGGCGGATGTGTCTGTCTCAAGGTCGGCGAACACAAAATTGAAGCGCCGATTCGGATCGAACAATCCAACGTGTCGTTGCACGGGGAAACGGTCGGCGCGCGCGTGGTGAGGAGGAATGGGACTGAGCTTCTGCACCTCGGGCATCCGGACGGGTTGTTGCTGGAGCACGTGACGGTCTCCGGGGTGTCATGGCTGCTGGAGAACAAGGGGCAGCAGGGGCAGGGCCTGCAGGCCATGGTGACGGTAGACCGTTGCCGCGATGCCACGATTGACCGGTGCCTCCTGCATGCGCAGGTGTTGAACCAGGTCGCCGGTGTCGTCATCAGCCGGAGCACCGATGTGCGCATGACGGGCGCTGTCGTCGACAACGTGCAGTATGGAGTCTGGACACTTGCCGATACGACCGGCTTGGTCGTTGCCGGTAACAGTTTCGATGCCGCGAATAAGCGCCAGAGCGACGGGGGGCTGGTTGCGCTTCTATTGCAGGACCTGTCCTTCCCAGCGCGCGTTGTAGACAATCGTATCCTGGGATTCGTGTTCGGCATTGTGCTCAACAACGGGCTCTTGACCGGTACGCCCTCTTCGCTGGCTGCCGGTTCCACCATTGCCGGGAACTACATCGTGCGGCTTGGCGTAGAAGTGGAGACTGCGACCATCAAGGCGTTCGGCATCGACGTGGCGGCCGATGGCTGCGTCATCAGCGACAATATCCTGCTCTACAATTCTCCCGAGTATGGAGGCATTACCGTCAGCGGGCGGAACACCGTGGTAGAACGCAATCAGCTCCGCTCCATGCTGAAAGAAGCCGGAGCGGTCCGCCCCATCGCGCTGCTATTGGCCAAACTTAGCGGGAACGGCAGTCTCGGATCTGTTGGGGGGAGGCTGTCGGGCAATCTTATCCTCGGGGTACAGGATGGGATTGTCGTGATCGGCAACGAGGGAGCCGAAGTCCTCGACAACAAGGTGGACAACGAGGGACAGGAGGTTCGGTTCGGCATTCTCGTGGCATTGTCGAGCCGAGTCCGGGTGCAAGGAAATCGCGTGACGAACACCGCCTGGCCTGTCGCGACCAGCGGCGGCACGGCGAACAGCCTTGTAGACAATAACCTGGTACGGGGTGGCGGCGGGATCACCGCGGTCTTTCATACCTCGCTCACGTGCAGCCAGAATCGCGTCGAAGACATGCGGCATTGGGGCATTCTGAGCCTGGTCGGGTTTGCCAAATGCGCCCTGACAGAGAACCGGGTGTTGAACTGCGGGTATCAGCAAGCCCCGTCGATCGGTATCGGAGCGTCTGTGCAACTCGGCGAATTGTGCGTGGAATCCTGTGAGGTGATGAACACCGGGGTGTCGCCGGACAATACGACGATCAGTGCGCTCTCCTGGGGCATCATTGCCGACTTGATGCTGGAGGCGCGGGTGCAGAGCAACCTGGTCACCTACGCCAACGCAGCCTTGTTGGATGCGAATCAGGAGCATCGCGCGCTGTGGATGCGCGGGTGGTTGGAACAGGTGATTAACTTCGGTGCGGGTCAGCTGGTGTTCGGATTCAGCGCGCAGATTCTCGACAATAAATTTCTCGGGCCTGGTCGCACGGCATTAGTGGAGGTGGCTCAGCAGAATGTGAGCGACAATCTGTTCCGCCGTTTCGAGCGGCTCTTCTTCAGCAACAATTTCTGCTGGCACGCCAGCGTGGCCGCCCAGGGGACCGCAACCGTGTCGCTCTCGGCCAGGAGCGCGATCGTGATGGGCAACCACATCAAGACGAATGTGCCGATCCCGTCCGTGGATTTCCACGGCATGAAGGATGCGGTGTATATGGGTAATCTGGCTCAGGCCAATCCGGTGAATTTCGGCGGCATTCCATCACCGGTTTCAGGATTTAATCGACCATAGGTATGCGCGGCTAAAGGAGAACAGAGATGGCAACCTTGAATCAGATGATGGCAGAACAGGCGAAAGTGATCGGCGAGGCCAGGGCTTCACTGGAAGCGGCATTCAAGAAGCCGCCGACCCAGGCTGCGGCGATTGCGGCAAGGGAGGCGACGGTGGCGGAATTGAAGACGCGGGTGGCCAACCTTGTGGAGGCGAAAGCCACGTTCACCCGCCAGATTGATCAACAGCTCGCCGGATACCAGGCGGAGATCACGGCATTGGAAAAATTGATCGAAGAAGACAAGAAACGCTTCGGTGATCAACCGGCGCCGACGCCCCCGCGGCCGATCAGGGGGAAGGGGCGTGGCAAGTAACGGCTACGGTCGCCTTGCTATGAGACGTCGATGGAGCGGGTCCCGCAGGCGAAAACAACGTCCGCGCAGAAACCAGGCGCGCCGACGCTGCGCCGGAGTGCATCGCTGTCCGGGCGTGCCGACGACAAATCTTCGCCAGGTGGGTCGGTAGACTCGGCCTCCATTTCCCCTCAATTCTTCCACCATCCGAACCGGTTCACAATCTATCCGCAGGGACCGGCTTCGACCGAAGCCGCAGTGAGTGCGCCAAGCCCGGTTCCCTACCGGGCCGGCATGGAGCGTGCCTTCGCGGCAGATTTGTCCGGTGTACGGGCCTATTGCGGCGTCTCCGCTCTCCTGGCAGACAGCGGTGCCCGTGCCGCCGCGTGGCCGGAAACCGTCGCCTTCGCGTCTGCCAACCCCACTCCGCCTGTTGTGGCGCACGAAGTGGCGCACATTCTGCAGTATCGTCAGACGGCGTCTCCTTCAATCGGTCGGGGCAAGGAGACAACTCACCGTGATGCGGCGGAGCAAGAGGCCAGTCGCGCCGCGGCAAGCTTCAAGGCCGGTGTGCCCATTCGCCTATTCGCCCGTCCGGCCGTGGCGCCGTTGTTCTACACTGATGAGGAAGACCTTGATTCAGAGGAATTTCTTGCGGAACGCCCGCCGCAGTTTGTGGGCCAGGAGGTGGGAACATGGGGCAATACCTGGCCGGTCAGTCTGGTCGCGCGAGAACGATTGCCCGGGAGTGTGCCCGCCACGCAGCGCAGCCATGCCATCGTGGAAGCCATTGCCCGGAAGGAGCCGATCGTGATTCTAAATGAATACGATCGCCTCTGGCTCTATCGGCTGGAATGGGAAGGACTCTCCGGCCGCTATTCTCGTTTCACCAACGCGGAAACGATCTTCCACGAGGGGACTGCGGAACGGGGAGACTATTCGGTGTCCAACGTCCAGGGGCGACCGGAAGTCGAGGCCTTCGTGACGGAGGACGGCGGTGTCCTGTCACCACCGGGTGCCGGCAAGTTGTTTTCCCACACCGGCGGAGAGTTTGAAGATCCGCTGGTGTCGACATTTCAGAATGCGTCGGCCTTCCTCGGCGGAATGCACAAGGGGTTGGAGGCCGCCAACTTCGAGGCCTTGTCGGTACAACTGCGCCGCATGGCGGCCCTCAATACGATCTTTCCGACCCCGTTTGCGATCGGCGCCGTTCGTGGCCTGGCCGACCAAATGCTCGGCTATGCGCAGTTGTTGAATCCCCGACAGTGGGCAGCCATCGAAGCGGCCGCGCGCGAAACGATCTTGATGCTGAACGACCCGGACGGGGAGGAACTGGCCACTGCGCTGGGCGAAGAGTTCGGACACACCCAGGCGGCGACCGTGAACACGTTAGTCGAGCAGAGCCTGCCGATTTTCGCCTACGAGGTCGGGAAATTGATTGGCCCGACGATCGTCGAGCTGCTGCTCGCTCTGGTCGGCATTGAAATCGGCCCGGTGGCCATGCTCCAAAAATCGCTGGCCGCCATGAAACAAGCGCCTCGAGTCGCAGGCCTCGTCCGCGACGTGGCCCTGGTCCTTCCTGATCTCCCCACTGGTGCCTCGAGGTCTTCGAAGCTCATTCCAGATAAGGCGCCGGTCGCTCATGCTCTCAGTGAGGCGCTTTCCCCGGAAGGCCTGCCGGCGCCTAGACCGGTGCCGCGCGGGCTTCCCGATTTATCATCGGAAGAGATGGCGCTCTTGGCGAAAACGGGACATCCGACGAAGTTCCCCGCTGACTTGCCGCCGGACTTGGCCGATCGAGAACTGGCTATCGTGAAACGTTCCCAAAAGGCGCCCATCAGCGGGGGGGATGGCAAATATGTCAACGAAGTGGACTTGGGTAATGGACATACCTGGAGAGAGCAGCCCAATGGCACCTGGTGCCGGTTCTCAGACCGCCCCACCAATTGCACCGTGCTGGTCCAAGAGCCGGGGCATCAGGCGCCTGGGACCGTGGTGGCGTTTGCCGCTCGAAAAAGCAGCCTGCGTGATGTCTATTTCAGTTGGGCGGAAAACCGAGCGGGCGCCAATGTCGAGGTGGCGTTGCTTCGGAGCAGAGGGACACCGGACTATCCGGAAGGGACCTATGTGGTAGTTGTGGGTGGGGCGGATGAGTTCATCTATCCGGGGGATACCAGCCAGCCGTGGATCATGGTTGCCCACAGCCATCCCGGTGCACCACGACAGCCTGGTTATGCGAATCCATCGGGCAAGGACATGCAAGTGAGCATGCGCGGAACGTGGGAGCAGACGGCGGGGAGAATCCAAAAATGGATCCATTCCCAAGCGCCGGATGGCACGTGGAGAGAAGTGGAATATGGGTTGGATCTGGATCGTGGACAATATTATGTGCAACCGAGCGGCGCAGAACCGATCTTCTTCGACGAGATCACTCCTGAAAACCTGCCGCGAGATGCCGCTCTCAGGTATTGGGAGCTAGAGAAGACCGGGATGGAGCGCGCACGGATCGATCTGATGATCGAACAGAATGGGATCGAGTTTTACCTTGGCTGGTATGCGCGGCAGTTCCGATTTGAGCAGTAGCGGCTGAAGGCATCCGTACAGGCCGCGGAGGGTGACATCGGCGGCTGATGATGATACGAAGGCTGCCGCCTCAATCACGGTCTGCCTTCGTTCCTCTGTTTGTCGTGCCGGGTTGTCCGGTGCGGGTGGAGCGATTGACCGGCGTCGTGTTGAAAGAGTATGGCGATGGTGCGTGGGAGGGCACGCACTGCGGCGATCATCCGCAGCGGCTTTGTGAGCGCCAGTCGACGCCGGGTTCGTTGAACGAAGAGGAATGGAATCCGGCACGGTGGAAAGCACCGGCCCTTCTCCCGGCTAGCAGGATGCGGAAAAAGTCCACCAGCGACGTTCTCGCATCGTTCAGCGGCTCAACGTACGACAAGAGTACGAGTCGCCGCTTCACTCGCTGCGGCCTTGCTGGATGGCCTTGTTGCGCATCCTGCGTACTATCCTGATACCAACACGCCACGTGAGCTGATCGCGGCGTAGCGTGCAAAAAATGAGTTTTTCCGCAGCTGGCTAGAAGTCGCGAGAACACGAATCGGGCAGAGGCGGGCGGCAGTCATGGACGAGTGACTGGGCATAGCACAATGGCCGGAGCGTGTTGGGATGGATGAAGGCCGTTTCCGTTATCCCATCGCGGCCCAGAGCTTTTGGGCATTCTCGCCGGTAAAGGTCATATCGTCTTGCGATGAGGAACTGCGCTCGAAATACAGGTGCAGTAAGCCTCCTCCGTAATGTGCTTCCCGAACCAGGTCGAGGTTGATCGCCACTTCACCGGCACGTTCTTCGTCCTTCACCTTCACAAATCGCATGGGGCTGCCTCCTCTGTATGGCAACGCCCGGTGTCCGGGCGCAGCTTCTGAAGAGGCAGCATACCTCATGTCGATAAAAAGTGAGAGCGAAGGCCGGAAATGCGTGTGCCGGCGCGGCGTGTGCGGCGACGCATCTCCCGGCGATCACAACAGGCCCTGCTCGATTTCGTGCAGATAGTGGAATTCAGGCGCGTTGACTCCCGCTTCGCGTCTGATCTCGATCAGCTCCGGCGACTCAAAAAAATGCCGGGCCTGGTCGAGCGACGTCCATTCTGAGAAATGGACGATACGGTTGGCGTCGGTGTCATGGCGCAACAGCTGGTATCTGATTTCTCCGGCCTGCTTTCGGATCCCTGCCGCGTGATCAAAAATCGTCTTCCATGCCGGATAGGCGTCGACTTCATGAATGATCAATACGTATGGCATGCGTCTCCTCGGTCCCGGTGACAGTGGTTGGGGTTCGTCTCCTTGCGGCGAGTCTATCTCACCGGCGACGGCAGCGCATCAGCGGCCCTGTCGCGCTGCAAATGCGATAGAAGTTTGTGCCGGACGGGTCTCTTGATACAGTGAGGTTGGAGGCCGCTGGATCATTATTTACCGTCACACCGTAAGGAGCTCGTATGGCAGACCTATTTGCACGACACCCACATACAGTCAAGGACACCATTGTGGCGGAGACGCTCTGCCCGCTGCATCAGCAGCCGGTAAAAGT
This sequence comes from Nitrospira sp. CR1.1, assembly GCA_014055465.1. NCBI lineage: Bacteria > Pseudomonadati > Nitrospirota > Nitrospiria > Nitrospirales > Nitrospiraceae > Nitrospira > Nitrospira sp. CR1.1. Next base: position 148,059 of record WIAF01000006.1, on the reverse strand, counting down.
CAGCTTCGAGATGAACGGCGTCCAGGGGAAGGTGACCGTCCGGGACCATTGCTCTATTCTGGAGATGGGCGAAACCTGCAATGAGGCCTGCCGCAGCAATCCTGAAATTCTCCATGCCGTTCACAAAAAGATGGAAGAGTTTAAGGAAGAGTCGGCGCGGGAAATTCCGATTATTTCCACGCCCTAGTGCCCGTCATGCGTCCGGGTCCGGCTGAAAGCCCCGCGGCCAGACGTCTCTCAGCCGCCTTCGCTTGTGACGCGAGGGCGGCAGTTTTCCCTCTCGTGCGCCTGTAATCCTCCGTTGCGCCTGATCCCGTCATCACTCGTCGCAAGCCTGTCTCGGCGCTCGTCTGCTTCTTTGTATGCTCTCGCGCGTAGGTGTAGCGATTGAAGGAGACTGTCCTGTCCGCCTGCCGATTCATCCCCACCTGTCGTCACCTTCATAGTCTGTTACAGGAATCGGCAACCTTGCATGAAGGAAGGCTTGAGATAGGTCCATGAGTTTAGGCATGATGCCGCAGCCGATGCGGGGGAATGACCCAAACCGAGGAGACACGTATGCCCGATCAGGTACAGGTGCAATGCACCCAAGCCCAGGTGTATCTCACCGAACTTATCAGGCAGTTTGAGGGGATTGAGAAACGGATCGAAGGCGGCGAAACGGTAACCCTGAACCTGACCGACCAGGGACGCACCCTTTCACTGGTGGTCAGTCGTGAGAAGGTCGTCGAAAGCGCCGCGCCGGCCAAAGCTCCCAAGACAGGCGCCGCTTCCACGCTGGCCGGCAATCATACGCTGGTCGCCGCGGTGACAAAAACGTTTGCCTTCGATCTTGGCGAGGCGCACCGCAATATTTCCTCTGCCGAGGTGCAGGCTCACCTCAAACATGCCGCGGACCGGATTGTAGTGGCTGGGGCGGATGCGCTACCCACGCTGCCCATTCCGGTCCTCACTCACGATGGACGCCTGTGGGTCGTGGCTGAAGATTGCCGCTATGTTGCGTTGGATGGCTGCATCATTACGGCGAAGCGCGGGTTTCAGAGCGACCTGGCCAGTATCCCGCGTCTGTTCTGGGCCATCATCGCCTCGTTTGAGCTTTCGCTGGTCGCCCCGATCATGCATGATCTGATCTATCGATCCGGAGGGCTGGTGATCCTTCCGGAGGGTGAAGTGACGCCAGCCGGCAGGGTGTTCAATCGAAAAGAGGCCGATGACCTGTTTCTGGAATTGATGACGAGGTCGAAGATCGCCTATTGGAAACGGAACGTGGCGTATCTGGCTGTTCGAGCGTTCGGTCAGTCATCCTGGCGTGAGGGCTAGCCGGTGGGCCCTGAGCCCAGGACTGGCGACATCCGTTCCGGCTATTCGATGTGGCGCGGTCACGATTGTTACTTCACGAACGGCTGCCCGGATTTCTGCCACTCGTCAAGGCTCATAACGACAGCTGTCGTCTGCGTCAATCCCAACTCTGCGAGGGATTGCGCCGCGAGAGACGCACGGTTCCCGCTTTGGCACTGGAGGTAGAGGGGTTTTGCCATCTGCAGCGAGGCAGGAGCCCCGACATGCTTCCAAATCTGGAACTCGAATACGCCTCGGGGAATGTTCACGGCGCCGGGCGCGTGACCAGCGGCGTATTCGTGCGGCTCGCGCACATCGATGATGAGGGCCTCGCCGGGACCGTCCACAACCTTCCGATAGTCTTCCATCCCGATCGTTTTGATGTGCTGTTGCGCAGCGTGAATTTTCTGCATGACGGCAGGAGGAAGGGTTTCCGCGAAGGCTCCAGTCGAGAACGGCAACAGGACCGTGGCGCAAGTGAGCAGAGTGAAGATGGTCAAACGATGCATGGTGTGATCCTGTTCATGGTCAGAACGCGGTGAAAGGGAGCATGGTCCTGGGGCCTGACTCTAGTCGAATACTCTACGCCACCGGTGAGAAAGGCTCAAGGTACGGATCGCGAGACGAAATCGACCAGTCATCAGCACACGACCAGTGCGGATGGAATGAAGATCTGGCGTTTCCGCACAGTGCGTGGTGAGCGAAACTGCACATTCTCTCAAGCGAAACGGAAGAGTGATACGAAGGCGCAGGCGTCTTGGCCTGCAATCACCACAAGCCGGCGTCGCCTGCGGGGATGAGGTGGGTGGCATGCGATGTGCTGATGGATGTGCTGATGATGGACAGGAGAACGTTGCGCGAAGGCTTGTGGAGGACATGGTCATGAAAGCATTGACGCTCGGTCTGTGCCTGGCAGTGCTGGTGCCAGCAGTCGGCGAGGCACGATGCCGAACCATCGGCGAGAGTGCCAGCTTGGGCAGCGAGTACGGGACGTTTCCACTCTATCCGGCGGAACGCATGGTTGCGGCAGGGCGGAAACGCGACAGCGTCGCGCTCCAGTGGGTCGGGTATGGTATCGGGCTGCCGCTGTTTGTGGTGGCGATGCCGTTTGCGATGGTCGGAGCGGTTGCTGGTGCCGTCGCCCATCCGTGGACGACGTGCCAGGAGATCGAGAGGCGTCACGAGTCGCCAGAAGACCGCCTCTCATGGGTAAAAATGTAAATTCGTTTGAGCGCTATCTTGTGTGGAGGCGAGTCGTTTTGTTCCTGTTGGGGACGGCTGTTCCGTCCGTGGCTCTCGACTGACTGCGGAATCTTGCCGGTGGCAGGCCGAACTCTCGTTTAAACGCACGATTAAAAGAGGGTTCGGACTCATAGCCGACCTCGCCCGCCACCTCCGCCACGCTCTTGGAGGTCGACGCAAACTGCTGTGCCGCCAGTTGCAGCCGCCAGCGTGTGAGGTATCCGATGGGGGTCTCCGACAAATAGTGTCGAAAGCGTTCCGCGAGGACAGAGCGGGACAGACCCACCTCATTGGCCAGCGTGGCGATTGTCCAGGGACTGGCTGGGTCTCGATGCAGGCACGCCAGGGCTTTTCCCACGTCCGGGTCGCGCAACCCGGCCAGCCAGCCGGTCTGGGTGGCGGGTAATTGCGCCACATATCGCCGTAACGCTTCAACGAACAACACCTCGGACAGTTTCGCCAGCACCGCCATCCCGCCGGGGTTAGCCGCCTCGGCCTGTTCCACCGAATAGCGGAGCGAATCCTCCAACCAGCGTCCTGACGGTTCGTCGCGAATGTGGAGCTTCATCAGCGCTGGCAGTCCCGCAAGGAATACCTGACTCAGGTGCCGCTCGCAGGTCAGGTACCCGCAGATCAACTTCGTCATCTCGCCGCCGCCGCCGTATTGAGACAACATGCGGCCCTCGGCCAACACCCGTTGCAGTTGCGTAGAACTGTCGACCGGTTTCACCGGCGGGCCGTTTCCCATCACATGCGCATTGCCATGGGGAACAATGACGAGGTCTCCCGCGACTAGGGACAGGGGGCGCGCCTCACCCTCGATGCGAGCATGGCCGCGTCCTTCGGTCAGGAGATGAAAAATGATCACATGCTTCGAGGCAGCGGAGAGATACGAAGCCATTGTGTCCGCATCCGGTTCGCGCATACACCAGGGCGCGGAGAATTCTCCGTGGAAGAACACGGCGCCGTCGAGCGTTACGGCCTTCAACACTTCGGACAGGACATCCATGGAATAGACGCTCGCCATGAGCCACGTCCCGGCTAACCGGCCCGGACGCCGGGATAAGGAAGATCAGAGGGTACCATGCTCCTGCTAAGAGAACCAGACGCGCGGATAAGACGCCTGGGCTGCATCTCGCTAGACTGGTCCCACGCCAACATGGTGAGCACGCCAACACGACGGACACAGAGGAGGACATCATGACGACCAGCACGCTGACCACGGACATGGATGGGTTGAAACAGAAGCTCCAACACATTTGGACGGCGGGGGATTATGATCGGTTTTCACGCTACCTGGAAGGGGGCGCGCGCGAGTTTTACGAACGGCTGCCGGTCTCGCCAGGCGCAACGCTGCTCGATGTCGGCTGCGGCTCCGGCCAGCTGGCATTGATTGCGGCCAAGGACGGACTCGAGGTCACGGGCGTGGACATCGCACCCAACTGGGTGGAGCGGGCGCGAGCGCGTGCCCAGGCCGAGGGCTTGCGAGTCAAGTTCGACGAGGGCGATGCGGAGGCACTGCCCTATGCCGACAGGTCGTTCGATCTGGTGGTGAGTATTCTCGGCGCCATGTTCGCGCCACGCCCGGACCTGGTTGCGCAAGAGCTCTTGCGCGTGTGCGTCCCGGGGGGCGCGGTGGCGATGGCCAATTGGACGCCGCAGGGATTCGTTGGGCAGATGTTCAAGACCGTTGCGAAGTTCATCGCACCGTCCGGGATGCCGTCGCCGGTGTTGTGGGGTGATGAGGCCACGGTCCGCGAACGACTCGGGCCAGGCCTCTCGTCGCTGTGCCTGACGAAGCGAATCTACCGGCTCGACTATCCGTTCCCGCCGGCCGAGGTCGTGGACTTTTTCGGCCAATATTACGGCCCGATCAATCGTGCGTTTGCCTCGTTAGACGAATCCGGTAAGGAGCGCTTACGGGCGGAGTTGGAATTGCTCTGGTCCCAACACAACCGGGCGCAGGGCGGCGCCACGGTGGTGGAGGCGGAATACTTGGACGTCATCGGCACGCGAGCGTAGGACATTCACGGCAGTCAACCAAGGAGGGCCATCATGTCGCAGACATCGACCAGCTTGGAACAGGAGCAAGCCGTTGGGCTCTACGATCTGACCAATCTCGGCAAGATGAAGGACCTCGGCACCCTGGCGCCGGAAGCGATGGCGGCATTTGTCGCGTTCGACAAGGCGGCCCTGGCCGACGGAACCATTCCCAAAAAGTACAAGGAGCTGATCGCACTGGCAGTCGCCTGTACCACGCAATGCCCCTATTGCATCGATATCCATACGAACAGTGCGCGGAAATTAGGCGCGACTGAACCGGAGCTGGCTGAAACGGTGCTCGTCGCAGCCGCATTGCGCGCTGGCGGCGCTATCACGCATGGCACCCACGCGTTGAAGTGAACACGCATAGAGAGGTCTTGCAGGGTGAGGGAGCCTGGGGCTGATTTCCCGGCCGCAGGCTCCCTCCGGGTGGAAGGCTCTCCTCGGATGTCGGAGCAGCAGGCCATCCGTTTGTTCCTGATCTCATGGCCGGGGTGTTGTGTTGTGAGAGGCGTGGGGTTGGCCTTGATAGTCGATCGGTCAACGAGCTCACGTACGACCGGCTGTGTGGTGAGTTCAGGGCGTCGGTTTCGTGTTGATGAGTGATTGGCTTCCGAAGAGCAGGAAGAATTCAGACCCGCCGCCGTCTCGCGGTTGCACCCACGCGCGTCCACCGTGCCGATGCGCAATCTGTTGGACAATAGCCAATCCCGCGCCCGTGCCGCTCACCTCGCGCCCCACCGCCCGTTGAAACAATTGGAAGATCCGATGGGCCTGATCCGGCTCAACCCCGATTCCGCGGTCTCGCACCACAATGCCTGCAAGCGGGCGCGAATCCTCCGCCAGCCAGAACGGGGCGACCTCAATATCGGGAACCTCTCCATCCCGGTGAAACTTCAGCGCGTTCGCAATCAAGTTGTACAACGCCTGCGTGATCCACGTGGTATTCACTCGAAATGAGGGAAAATTGGCGGCGACCTCGACGCGCGCGCCCGTGCGCCGGATCGTTTCATCCAGTTGCGTCAAAGCCGCGATGACCAAGTCGTCGCCGCGGACCTCTTCATAGGGCATCTCCAAACGTTGCGCCCTCGACAGCGTGAGCAGATCCTCCATGAGCTGATCCATCCGTTGTGCCGAGCGAATGATTCGATCGATGTAATCGGTCCCTTTGGAGTCCAGCCGGTCTCCGTAGCGCTCGCGTACCAATTGCGAGAAGTTTGAGATCGACCGGATGGGCTCACGCAGATCGTGTGAGGTGATATACAGCAGCGTTTCCAAATCGCCATTGCGTTGTTGGAGTTCCGCCGTGCGCTCCTGCACGCGATGTTCCAATTCCTGGTGGGACCGTTGTAACACCTGCTGCGCCTGCTCACGCTCCGTGACGTCGCGTGCAATGGCATACAGATGTCCGTCTGGGTGCGGAGAGGATTTCCACGACAGCAGCCGCCAAGTTCCGTTCTTGTGCTGATAGCGGTTTTGAAATTCCAGGACCGGTTCGCCTCTGCCGATCTGGCGCTCGACCTCAAGGATCGTGCTGGCCCGGTCGTCGGGATGCACGAAGTCGAGGAACGGACGACTCATCAATTCATCGAGGCTCCAGCCTAATGTGCGGGTACACGAGGGACTCAGGCGCGTGAAATAGCTCTCGGCATTCGCAATGCAGAGCATGTCCAGGGACAGCTCGAACAAACGTTCGAGATCCGTGTCAGCCTGCTGCCGCGGTTTATCGTGCGGGGGCAGGGAGGAATGTGCTGTCATGGGGGGATCTTAGTAAAACCGCTACGGTGGTGCAAGGCTTCTGTTCTCATATGACCCGTGCTCGCCTTGACTTCGTTGGAGCCTCGCATGATACTTCGACCGCGTTGACCGGCATAACCGGCGACTGCGGTCGGTCCCACAGCGGAGGACGTTGATGCAGAAAACGGGTGCTGGCGTTGCTGTTGTAGTGATGATTGTGTCAGTCATGTCTGGAATGCCGAATGCGGCGCGGGCTGATTGTGTGGATGGTGTGCGCAACGCCACTCCCGAAGAATTGGCGTTCGCGGCCAGGGCAGAGGCGGCCCTGGCCGCGGCTCTGCCGGCGCCCATTCCGAACAGCGAGCGGCGTGGCGGACCGTATGATTTCGCCCGGCAGCCGCGACTCTCATTCTGTAAGGGCGATCAGGTGGGTGCGTTTGTCCCGAGTGTGGGTGGAGGGTATTTGTACAAGTTCCCCAAGGCAGAAGCCGACCGGTTGTACGCTGAGCGCAAGGCCATTGAAAAGCAAATCGACGAGGCGGAGAAACTGCCACTCGAAAAGGATGCGGAGTATAAGCAGGTGCTGAGTCAGATGAAGGTCGCCTATGAGGCCGCCCCACGTCGCAGCCGGAAGGATCCGCCCTTCACGCCCGAGCAGCAAGCGCAGGTGGATCGTGCGATGGCTGAGGGAAAGAAACTCGAAGACGCGGCGAAGAAGCTGGTCAGCGACCATGTCGCATCAGTGAAATCCCAAACCGATCAGCTACGCGCCCAAGCCAAGCGGTTGGAGTCCTATCCGCAAGATCTTGCCGTGCGCCTTGCGATGAACATGGAGCGCTTCCCGGAGTCCGTTCCGATGCTCGCGACATTCGGTGCGCCGAGCGCCCGCCGTAGCTGAGGCCTCGCCGTGCATAACGTTGTGATGGCCGTCGAGGGACCGGAAGGAGCCGCGCGTCAAGCTCTGTTCGATGCTGTGGACAAGGTCTACCTCCAGGGCCTCGTCGGGCAGCCGTTGCCTGAGCTCGACGCCTCAAAGACGCGGACTGAACGAAACAGCCAGGCTGTGCAGGCAGGGCAATAAACGTGGAACGTAAATCTCCTTGGTGTGCTCCAGGACTCGGGCTATATTGTGGCCATGGAGAGACAGCGCCAGCGGGGTAGGGGGACGGGCGTCGGCATCTTCGCCGGGTTTGTTGTTGGTTTCCTCTGGTTTTTTCTGAGTTTCGCGGCCATGTTCAATGGCGTCTTTCTGTTCCTGTTATTTCTGGTTCCCGCGTATGCGCTATCGGGAGCCCTGCTCGTGTGGCTCTTCCGGCTTCCGCCGATCCATGCGGCGTTCTCCCTCGTGGCTGCGGCCTTACCCTGGGTGGCCTGGTTGTGGCCCGCGACCATTTCAAGCTCCGGATGGCTAAAGTCCCTCGCCTGGCCCGTTTTTGTAGGCACGGCCTTCGGGATGAGTCTACTCGGCGCCCAGCTCGTGGCGGCGAGGCGGCGTCGCCGCGAACCGACCCAGGCAGACCCGACTCCCGCTTAGAGACTCATCGCTGTTCGACCGGCCTTTCATCCCTGATGGTTGTGGGATGTATTGAAAGAATGCGGGCGGGTATCGTCCGGCACTCAGGCGGTCTCCTTTTCCATGGACGCAATGAAGGTATCCGCTTCCTGGATGGAGGCGTTGAGATCCTTGATCAGCGCGTCGACGTTCCCCTCCACCGTGGTCAATTCACTCTTGAGCGACGCAATGGCCTGCGCGTTTAGGTTGTGCTTCAGAAACAAGACATGGTCTTTGAGCTTGGCTAGGACGGGGTCCATCTTCGCCTCCGCACGTTTCATGGCCTTGATCAACTGCGCATACTGGCTTCGCGTTTGCGTGAGCTGCTTCTGACTTTTCTGACGGAGCGACGCGTTGGAATACTGCTTCAATTCCCCTTCCCACTCCGTGAACAGGGCTTCCGACACATCTTCCACTGAAGCGATGCGGCTGCGAACGGCTTGCGCGCGTTTTTCACTCTGCTGATATTCGTCGTTCAACAGATCGTACTTGTCCTGCAACTCGCCGCCCGGGACGTTCAACGTTTTGGTGAAACGATCCAGCGCCGACTTGAACTGTTCTTTGGCCTCCTGTTGCGCATCACGGGCTTTTTTGACATCGGTGACCATCAGGTCGCGTTTGTGATACCCGAGCTTTTCCATCGTTTCATAGTAGGCCGTCTGGCAACCGGTGCCGGCGAGGCATACGAAGGCGAGTCCGCCAGTCAAGGCGAGCGTGGCGAGTCTATGAATGAAGACAGGATACCGAAAAGTCATGATGCCATCCTTCTCTAGCGGGGCGTTGCGGCGGCCTGCCTGGCCTTATGCTCTGTGTCACCGCCGATATTGGTGATTCCATACCAAGCGCGTCGCTCAGACCGCTTGCCTGCCGATGTCACTGTAACAGACCGATTCTGCTTCTTCCATTGTTCTTGTGCCCCGCGGAGGCCTTGTCTGGACAGTGATGTGTAGATCCTGGCATGCTTCACATGACGAAATATGCGCTGATCTCCCGTCCGAGCGGGAGACGATACCTTTGAAAAAGGAGCCAGGAGCATGCCGACCAATACCGTCCGCCTTCACCGCGTGCTTCGCTCTACGCCGGAACGAATTTACCGGGCCTTCCTTGATGCGGACGCGATGACGAAATGGCTGCCGCCGAACGGGTTCACTGGGAAAGTGCATCATTTGGACGCCACGGTAGGTGGCACCTTCAAGATGTCGTTCACAAATTTCTCGACCGGGAAAAGCCACTCATTCGGCGGAACATATCTGGAACTCGCACCGCATACGCGAATCCGCTACACGGACACGTTCGACGACCCGAATGTACCGGGGGAGATGCACGTGACCATCACCTTGAAACAGGTGTCGTGCGGGACTGAGATGACCGCCGTGCAAGAAGGGATTCCTGAGATGATTCCCGTGGAAGCCTGTTATCTCGGCTGGCAGGAATCGCTGACGCTGCTCACGAAACTCGTCGAGGCCGAGATTCCCGACTAGCGCATCAGGCCTCCACCGGCGCATCGTCCAGCGGTACGTCGCGAATCTGAATCGAGTCGACCCGTTGCTGCGCCAGGACGTCTGAAATAATGACAACCTTGTCTCCGGCCTGGAACTGCTCACGATCCTTCAGAATCCGGAACGCCGTTTGGAGCGTCTTTTCAGGGTCCGAACTGAAATCAATCTTAAATGGCAAGACTCCGCGATTGAGCAACATCGTCCGCCGGGGTTGGCTCATGTTGGTGAAGGCATAGATGTTGGTGGCAAAAGGGCGGCAGTTGGCGACGAGATCGGCCATGAGTCCGCGTCTGGTGATCACGACGATCCCTTTGGCCTTGACCCCCTCCGCGAGCTGCACGGCCGCTGCTGCCAGCTGCTGCTTATTGCCCGCGTCGCGCAAGTGTTTCGCAAACTGCAACCCCGGTATCGTTTCAGATTTGAGCGCAATTCTGCGGAGGTATTCGACGCATTTCACCGGATATTTGCCCACCGTGGTTTCGCCGGACAGCATGACGGCATCGGCTTCTTCGTAGATCGCATTGGCTACGTCGGTGACCTCGGCGCGGGTGGGGTGCGGGTGGTGGATCATGGATTCGAGGAGATGCGTGGCCACGATCACGCGTTTGCCGTATTCGGCGCAGAGTCGCACGATCGTGCGTTGCACATTCGGCAGATCTTCCAGGTTGATCTCCACTCCCAAATCTCCACGCGCCACCATGATGCCGTCCGACTCCTTGATGATCGCTTCGAGATTCCGGACCCCTTCCTGATCCTCGATTTTCGCGACGATTTTTACCCTTCCGACCTTATCGCCCATGAGCGTCTTTAGCTGCTGGATATCTCCGGCCTCACGCACGAATGAGAGCGCGATGAAGTCCACATCCCGTTCCAGGCCGAACAGGATATCTTTCGTGTCCTTCGGCGTGATGGCCGGAAGGTTGACGCGCACGCCGGGCAGATTCACGTGGCGCTTGCTCTTCAACAGCCCCCCGTCTAAGACGCGGCACCGCATGTGGCGCTCGTGTTTCTCCAGCACCTCGAAATTGATCAGCCCGTTGTCCACGGTGATCCGGTCTCCTACACTCACCGCTTCGAGCAAGTCGGCATAGTTGATGTGGATCGAGCTTTCCTCGACGTTCAACGGCCCGCGCGTCGTGACGGATACGATCTCGCCTTGCCGCAGATCCAATTCGTTCGAGAGATCCCCGGTGCGGATTTCCGGACCTTGCGTATCGAGGAGAATGGGGATGGGGAACTTCACTTTGCGATTCAGGGTCTTGATGTGCTGGATCACCTTGGCGTGGGACTCGTGGTCTCCGTGAGACATGTTCAGACGGGCGATACTCATGCCGGCGTCATAGAGCTTCTGCAGCATCTCGTAGGAGCCTGTTGCCGGGCCGATGGTGCAGATGATACGGGTCTTTTGCATGGCACTCTCCGCGAGGGGTGACGGCACACATTCAGAGCCGCCGATGCGCGAGCAATCGGGGAAGCGACGGCGATGTGATACCAGAAGAATCGGTTGAATCGAGGCCATTCTACGTTTTCTCACGAGTCTCGTCCACGGTTGCCGGCGCACATGTTGCCGTGGAATGCTACAGTGGCGCACTCGGTGGATGGGCTCTGACGCCGCGAAGGCCTGCTTGATCCACCGGACGGCTCTGATATATGATCCGCATCTTAAGTGTGTCCCGGTACGTGACTGATCGAACATGACTATTAATCGGCAGGGCATCGGTATGAGCATGGCGGCGGCGATGATGATCGCCAGCTCCGCCTGAGCCTGCCTGCCATCGAACGTGTACGTATGCAGCAGAGGCCCCTGGCGGATTCACTCCCGCCAGGGGCTTTTTTGTTCTCGAAATCAGGCTGAGACAGTGAAAGGAGAGCAGGGCATGGTAACCGTGCAGTCGATCGCCGCCGCGGCCTCGCGCATCGCATCTTCAATCTATGAATCCCCATTGGTTCATTCCAGGACCTTGTCCCGGCTCACCGGCAATACGATCTTTCTCAAACTCGAAAACCTTCAAATGACGGGATCGTTCAAAGAGCGAGGCGCTCTCAATCGGATTCTCATGATGACCGCCGAGGAGCGACACCGCGGCGTTATTGCGGCCTCGGCCGGCAACCACGCGCAGGGCGTGGCCTACCACGCGGCGCAGCGAAGCATTCCCGTCCAGATTTGGATGCCGCGGTCGACGCCCCTGGTGAAGCTCTCGGCGACGCGCAATCACGGCGCGGATGTCGTGCTCCACGGCGAAAATTATGACGAGGCCTGCCGGGCGGCGATGGACCGCAGCCGGGAGCGGCAGGCCACCTTCATCCATCCTTTCGATGACGACGAGGTGATTGCAGGGCAGGGTTCGCTCGGTTTGGAGCTGCTACGGCAGAATCCGGCCTTGGATGTGATCGTTGTGCCCGTTGGAGGCGGAGGGTTGATCGGTGGGGTCGGCTGCGCGGTGAAGGAACGGGAGACCCAGGTGGAAGTCGTGGGTGTCCAAACGGCCCGCCTTCCGTCGATGAGTGCCGCGCTTCAGAGCGGGGTTCCGGTCGAACTGCCGGCCGGCCCGACATTGGCAGACGGGATTGCCGTGAGAACAGCCGGCTCCCGCACGTTGCCGTTGGTGCAACGCTACGTCGATCAGATGGTCAACGTCGATGAAGACGAGATCGCTGCGGCAATCCTCACGTTGCTCGAAGGAGAGAAGACCGTGGCGGAGGGGGCAGGGGCCGTGGCTCTGGCCGCATTGCTGCAGGGCAAGACGGGACATCGCGGTAAAAACATCGCAGTGCTCGTGTCCGGCGGGAATTTGGATGTCAATCTGCTGGCTCGCATCATCGAGCGTGGGATGGTCAGGGACGGCAGGCGGTTGCGGCTGCGCGTGCGGTTGCCGGACTATCCCGGCTCGCTTGAAGGATTGACCTCGGTGATCGCCAAGGCCAGTGCCAATATCGTGGAAACGTCCTACAACCGCGCCCACTATGGCGTCGGACTGAACGAAGCGGCGCTGGACGTGACCATGGAAACGCGCGGGCGAGACCATGCGTCGGAGCTACTGGCGGCGTTGACCGGGTCTCGCTATGAATTCAGCGTGATCGAGTAGCCGATGCGGATCACTCTTGGGCAGCGGACAAAATCATGAGCGGACTTATTTCGCGAACGACTTCGTGATGATTGTGGTGAGGCAGGGAGAGCCGGGGGCGGCACGCCCCTCTGCAACGACCCTCTTAGCGAGCAATGGCTTGTGGTTGCCGGGCTTCGGCTAGTTGCACATTGACGCGGACCACTCCCTCATTCAAGTTCCGGTAGGGATAGCGATCCGTGATGAGCGGCAGGTTATCAGCCGCATCCTGGGTTGTCACAACCGTGAGTGCCGGCACGTACCGTCCTGAAGGCACCTTCACGCCGATGATTTTCGCTCCCGGTTCGACGACCACACGATGGCCCAACTCTGCGCGAAAGACCAGCGCTTGCATCCCGACAAAGGTGTCGTTGCCGACCTTGGCTGGTCCGTGGACCTGCGATTGGTGGGCCAGCGACACGCGATCTCCGATGTACACTGAATAGGGTTTGCCGTCCACCTCGACTTCGTTCTCCGGAAGTTCGTGGTCGCCTTCGAAGGTCTCCAGGCCGTGGACCACAACTCCATCCTGCACATTGCTATCGTTGCCGATATGGATGTGTCGCCCTTCATCTCCACGGACAGACGCGGCGGGCGCGACGAACACTCGATCTCCGAGGGTGACAGACCCAATGACGACGCCGAGGGGGTGAATCCTGCTGTGATTCCCGATGACCGGCGCTTCGACGTCCGGCATGAACGTCGTCTTCACACTGGGGCCGACATAGCCGGTGAGGATGAAGCCGAGCAGGATGAGGTTCAGGCAGAGGGACAGTTTCAGGTAACGGTACATAGATGCGACTCTTTCCTGTGAAAATTTTGTGATGCGGTGGTCTGCCTAAGGAGGAGCATGCAGGTTGTCCATAGGGGAGAGTGTAGGCGTTGGGCTCTGAATACACAAGAAAATGAAGCAGACCCGAAAGACGGGGAGGGCTGTCCGCTGTGCCAACTACGGACTGATCTCCGGCCCTGTTGCTAGGGAACGCTGAGCTGAACGCGTGTGTTATCGAACAGTTCATGAGACGGGTGACGGGAGACGCGTCACAACTTACGAAGCCGACGTCGCAGCACTTGCATCAGGCTGGGAGGGGGCGTGGGCATGGTACGTGAAAGTTATCGGGTGCAGACCTGTCAGCGGCGATCGTCCCGCCTGATCCGCATGGGGGCGGTGATGGCCTGTTGCGTCAGGCTGCCATGTTGCGGGGCGAGTTGTGAGAAGGTGGTCTCATGGGCGTCCTGCACGGAGAAGCGATATTCCTTGCCGGAGGCCACTTGTTGTGGAACTTCGACCAGCACCCTGCCCACATAGGCCACGTCACCCGGTTGGCTCTCGAAGACGAGACTGAGGTCTCCCCCCGTGCCGGATATGCCTGAGCGATGAAAGTTCTTCATCAGATACTGCCCGGGCCGTAGCCGGGCGAGAAACGGCCGTTCTTGTCCCGCCACGGCTTCGAGATGGTAGCGGCTGGCGTAGGGGCTTTCTCCGTTCGGGTCCGCCGGTTGAATCTGCACGACGTCGAACTCATAGATGGTGGAGCGGTCGCCCGCCGTTGTTCCGGGACCGGCGCCTGTCGGCTCCTGCCGCACCAGCACCGAACCGATCACGATCCCCCATTCGGGACCCGGTACCGCCGTCCGTTCATGTGACATGTCCAGAGACGAGGCGCAGGAAGCGAGGCTCAAGGCCAGAGACGCGAGTACGAGAGCAAGAACGCGGGTTCGCAAAGTTGCGTGGTCGCAAGATCTCATGCGTCGCACGATCTCCGGTTGCGCTCCGGCGGTCAAGAGATGGCTGCTCATCTTGGATCAGGCCGTCCTTCTCATCGCGCCATGCGACCGGCGCGCAGATTGGCCGGAATAGCGATATCGATTTTGGCGGGCAGGGGCTGCTTTCGCCTGTTCATCAATTCGATGAACCCCTCCTTGTCGATCGAGAGATTGAGCCGTTCGTTGAACCGTTTTTCTTCGCCGATGGTGGAGGAGACCCTGCCCTGGTAGTCGTGGCCGGGATAGACGACCGTGTCGTCCGGCAGCGAAAAGAGCTTATGACGGACCGATTCAAAGAGCATGGCTGCGGACCCCCCTTGGAGATCCGTCCGGCCATTGCCTCGAATAAACAACGTGTCTCCCGTGAAGACCGCCCCGGGCAAAACATAACTTGTGCAGCCATCCGTGTGACCGGGCGTCGCCAGCGCTTTCAATGCGGTATGGCCGATGTGCAGTTCTTGCCCGTCGGGAAGGAACAGATCGGCACCCGTTACCGTGCCGGCCGCGCCACCGCCATACACGATTTGCGCACCGGTGCGATCCTTGAGCAGCGAGGCTCCGGTAATGTGATCGGCATGCACATGGGTTTCGACTGCATAGAGCAGGGCCAAGCCCAGCTCCTTCAGGAGTTTCACATCGCGTTCAACATTCTCAAGGACGGCATCGATGATGACGGCCTGGCCTGTTTCCCGATCGGCCACGATGTAGCTGCGGCTCTCCGCCCGGTCATCGACATCTTGCGTCTCGTTCACGTCCAGCAGCACGGTGACGGTATAGGTGTGGCTCGTTGCCATCGATGGACTCCAATGTGGGGCGAATAGTCATGGGAAGAAACCGGCGCATTGTAGACCGGGTGCGTCGTTCCGGTCCATGGCTTCATGAGGGGCGACAGGGTGAACTACATCTGCTTTGCATCAGGCCTTCCCATGCCGCATGCTAGGGGAGACCTGCCGATTGAATGAATCCTGAGCCTGACGGAGGAGACATGTCCGAACGCACACAGGACGATGGTCGCACACAAAAGGAACGGATGTTAGCGGGAGATCTGTACATCGCGAACGACGCGGAGCTCGAACGAGCGTCCCGCCGCGCCTACCGGTTGATGAAGGAGTATGAAGCGCGCTATGCGGCGGATCGAGATGCGGCCACCGAGGTGCTGAAGGAATTGCTGGGAGCGGTCGGGTCTGGAGTCCACATCAAGCCGCCGCTTTTCGTTGATTACGGTAGCAACATCTTCGTTGGAGCGAGGACCTTTGCGAACTATGGCCTGGTCGCTTTAGATGTGGCCCGGATCACAATCGGAGAGGATGCGCAGATCGGTCCCAACGTGCAGCTCCTGACTCCCACTCACCCCACCGGGCCGAGCCTCCGTCGAGAAAAGTATGAGGCGGCTAAGCCGATCGTCATCGGAAACAATGTCTGGCTTGGTGGCGGCGCGATCGTGTTGCCCGGGGTGACGATCGGCGACAACAGCGTCATCGGCGCCGGTTCAGTGGTGACGAAGGACATTCCCGCCAACGTGATTGCCGTCGGCAACCCGGCCCGAATCGTACGGAACCTGTAAATTGCCGGTTCACCGCAAGGGGAGAGGGTCGTTCATCGGGGCCTATAGTGGGACCAGTCCGGCGTCATTCCCGTATCCGTTCCGAAGCCGGAACAAGCCGGCCTTGCTGCAACAGGAACCAGCCGGAGAGCAGCAACAGCAGGGTGAAGTTGGGGATAAGAATGGCCGACTGATTCCATTGCCACCCGTCGAACTTCCAGTCGGAGAGCGGCCAGAGAAACGGGGTCGGAAAAAAGGCGAAGGAATGGGTCGGAATGTCGACCAGCACGTGCAGGCCCCAGGCGCCGAGTTCCAGGACCGGCCGCTTGGTGACCATCCATAGGAGGGCAAAGACGGCGAGAAATACCACGAAGCTATGGGTGACATCGTAGAGATAATGCACGTAGAGTGGAATGGAGGATTCCGGCGGCGTGCCATGACTGAAATCCGGCTTCGGCGACAGGCCCATAGTGGCCGCTGCCCAGAGAATGCCGAACGAGAACAGATCAGGCGCCAGTCCGATCCCGAATGCCAGCCAGAAGCTCGCGCGACTCTTGCGCCCGAAGGCCAACGCTCCCCAGAGACCATGCGAGACGATATCCATGTTCCGCTTCTCCTCAGCGGACTATCCGCGCCCTCATTATAAGGGGAGACCAGACGTTGAGGCTACTGCGCGTGTCTTGGCCCTGTCGGGAGATGCCGGAGAGGCTGAAGAATCACCGGCTGGTGGTCGTTCCGCGTATCTGTGGTATGCCATGAATGGCTCAGACAAACCGGCTGCGTTCTTCGGCGGTGGGGACCCGGCAAGATTGGGCCTTGCCCATGAGGCGATAGCGGTGGCGCGCCACAGAGTTGTACAGAGCGTCGCGCAGGGAGCGAGGTATCAGGATGAACAGGTGGAGCAGGGGCCAGCAGCCGGAGAGGTGCTTGGCGATTCTCAACGCCGCGGTGGATTTTGTGAACACCCGGCCTTGCTCCAATAGCAGAAACGTCTCGAAGTCTTGTGCGGGCATTCCCAACAGCTTGAGCAGCTCCTGCCCCTGGTCGGACTGCAGCGTCGCGAAGTGAAAGCGGCCACGGTCCCGAGCCATCGTGAAATTGACCCAGGCATTGCACCAGTTGCAGATGCCGTCGAAGACAATCACCCGCTCAAGCGCCGCCCATGCATGCGTGCCGGGATCGATCTGCCTCATCGCCCGTGCTCCGTTGATCATCCCCTGAGCGATATTGTGCGTTGCCGCAGGGAATATTTCCACTGCTGAATCGAGGGCGTCTGCATTCCATCGTCATCGCCGGTTCGGTATAATGCGCCCGAACTTTGAGAGGGGAGGGCTGTTATGGCATTTAATCAGGTCGGAGACTTCTGGCTGGCGCCCGGTAAATCCACCCGCATCCATCTCGCCCTCGGGGGCTTGATCAATGAAGTGGAATGGGGCGGGCACGATTTCGGCGCCCAGTGGATCATGGCCGACGGCGTCGGGATCAACCCGGTGCGGCTCATGGTTAGCGAGCACACCAAGGAAAAGAAGCCGATTCGCCTGCATCCTGGTTCACCGAGTCCGATCGTCTATTCCGTGACCGTAACCAACATCGGCGAGGAGTTGGCACATTTCACGGTTCAGGGCGGGGGAAATGTGTAATCGCTCCACAGGAGGCTGCCAGTGAAAGTGAAACGGACCATGCATGTGCTGACGGATAAGAAGGGCGCGATCGTGGGAGGCGGCTTGCTCACTCCCGGCAAGGATCACAAGGGCAAACCAGTGCATATCCGGATCGAGCCGATGAAAGGACAGTTGTTGAAGGAAGTCGCGGTACCGGCTGACCTTGCGCGGCTGGAAGGAGCCGTCTTCTTCAGCCGTTTGATGTGCGACTTTCATCTCCCGCGCGGCAAGAAGGAACTGGTAAGGAAAGCGACCAAGCGGTAGCCGGACACGATTTCTTGCATCATTGGTTCGACTCGTCACAATCGACCAGCATGCCTTGAACCGCAACAATCGGCCGCCCGTTCCGAATGAAAGTCGCGGCCGTGAGCGCCACGACACCTGTCCCGCCCCAGCAGGGGGTCCGCTCACGACAGCCGCCCGCAGAAATTCCCTGAACTCTTCAGCGGTGGAAACCGGAAATCCGTTGGAGGACAGCGCCACGAGGTCGGTCCTGGACCCGTCTGAAGGGAAAATTCGACAGCCATGCCACGTGGCATCTGGTTGCCGCCGGGCACGGTCGGTTGCCCTGAGCCGTCTGGCAGCCTTGTCACACATGCCACAATAGTTCCCCCACACGTCTTAGGCATCCCGGGATTTCCGCTTAGCCTGCGGATGTGCGGTTGCCCAATCATGCATGGCGAGCAAAATGGGCTCAAGCGAGCGTCCTCGCGAGGAGACCCGATATTCAACGCGCGGCGGAATTTCCTTGAAGTCCAATCGTTCCACGAGACCATCAGCTTCCATTTCGCGTAACTGCTTTGCGAGCGTGCGGTGCGTGATGCCCTGGAGGTCGCGCTGCAACTGATTAAAGCGCCGCTCGCCCTTCAGCAACCAGTAAATGACCATCACTTTCCAACGACCGGAGATCAGGGCGAGCGTCCGCTCTGTCGGGCATTCGGTATTCTTTGCCATGTGCAGTATCCATTGGGACCGTACTTGAAAATTGTGAGTACAAGCCTATATTACTTTCCATGGAAAATCCAAGATCAACTGATCGGGATCACCCCGTCTCGAAAAGGGAGCAGGTATGAAGCAGATTGCAGAAATACTGCGCGCTCATGGCAGCCATTGGGTCGGTGACGGTTTCCCAGTCCGGTCGCTATTTTCCTACCATCATGATAGCGCAGCGATCAGCCCGTTCCTGCTGTTCGATTATGCAGGCCCCCATCAATTCGATCCCACCGAGACGCCACGCGGCGTCGGGCAGCATCCGCATCGTGGATTTGAGACGGTGACCATCGTCTATGACGGAGAGGTGGCGCATCGCGATTCTGTCGGGAATGGCGGGGTCATCGGGCCGGGCGATGTCCAATGGATGACGGCGGCCCGCGGCATCCTTCACGAGGAATTTCACTCACCGAACTACAGCAAGACAGGCGGCCCGTTCAGGATGGTCCAGCTCTGGGTTAATTTGCCGGCCAAAGACAAGATGAGTCCCGCGGGGTATCAGGGGATCACGAGCGCGGACATTCCGGTCGTCCCCTTTGCGGGTGGGCGGGCCAGGATCATCGCCGGCGAATTTCGCGGTGTCCGTGGACCGGCGCGCACGTTCACGTCCGTCAATCTGTGGGATCTCCGTCTCCAACCAGGCGCCGATCTCACGCTTCACCTGCCAGCAGGGCACAATGCCATGGTCGCGGTGCTCACGGGCCAAGTTGTCATCAATGGCGCGCAGACCGCCGGTGAGGCGGAGATCGTTCGCTTGGAGCGAGAGGGCAGCGATGTGTCCATTCACGCCGATCGCGACGCGATCCTGCTCATCTTGACCGGCGAGCCCATCGATGAACCGGTGGTTGGTTATGGCCCGTTCGTCATGAACAGCGCGGCTGAAATTCGGCAGGCCGCCGACGATTTCAACAACGGCCGCTTCGGCCACATGGAGTCATCTCAACCGCTTATCCGTTGAGCTCCCCGGTTCGAACAACGACAGTGTGCACGGCCATAGGTCCGGCGTCCGCGTGATGTACCGGTTGCGCGGTATCTGTTGGAGGAGAGTCCATCGAGCTCCACCTGCCTCACGATAAGCCGGCGCACCGCTGGTGTGATGTCTATGGCATTGATGAGAAGCGATTCTGACCTCAGCCGCGAAGACGTAATCGAGTGCGTTCAAGTTGGAGGACACCATGGCGACGCCCAAACAATCCACCACGCAGTTGTCTCGGCCTGTTGGTGATCAGGAGCATGTTCTTGGCTCACCCAATGCCGCGGTCACGCTTCTCGAGTACGGCGACTTCGAGTGTCCGTACTCGCAAGAGGGGACCGAGATCGCGAGAACGCTGTTCGAAGCATTCCAAGGGCGCCTGCGATTTGTCTTTCGTCACTTCCCTCTGATGAAACATCCCCATGCGCAGCAGGCGTCGGAAGCGGCCGAAGCGGCGGCGGCACAGGGAAAGTTCTGGGAGATGGCGGAGATTTTGTTTGCGAACCAAGACAGACTGACGGACCGGGAGCTGACGAGGCACGCCGGGCAGATTGGATTGGATCTGGACAGGTTCAAACGAGACCTCTCTGAGCACCGTTATGCGGAAACGGTGCGGGCTGATGTCCTCAGCGGGACAGAGAGCAGGGTCACGGGCACGCCGACGTGGTTCATCAACAGTGAACCGTATGACGGTCCGGACGATCGTGAAACATTGCACGCGGTCCTGCAACGGCACATTTGCAACGTCGAAGCCTGCGATCCGTGACGTGAGAGGATCAGAGCCGGCAAGATATCCGGTTCTTGTGACGAGACATGGGCTGCGAAGATCAGCCTAGATGGCGTCTCTTGGAATGCGCGCCGGCGTTGTCGGAGCAGGCAGGATCAATCGTCGGGATTTCAACGTCAATTTTCACGGCCTCTTGGATAACGGCGGCATGATCGTGAGCGACGAGATTAGCATCAGAATCAACACCGAGTGCATCAAGACCAAGGCGACCACACCGTAGAGTGGCGACCGGTCTACGCGTGCTAGGGGATCGGGAGAATTTGCCTTAGGCACGCCCATCCATACGTACAAATCCGGCGCAAGACACAGGAGTCCGACGGCAAGCCGGAGCAATAGAGGCGGCCGCCTCAAGGGAGCAGCACTATGTCATTTCATGAAAGAGTTGTGCTAATTGTGGGAGGCTCCGGCGCACTGGGACGGACTGTCACACCGGCTTTCGCGCGATCCGGCGCCCGTCTCATCAGCGTAGACCGCGATCCGCCGCCGGATGAGATCGCAGCAGGGAACGCGATGAAGGCGGATGTCACCGATGACGCGGCCGTTCGCCGTCTCGTAGATGACGTGATTCGAACAGCAGGCCGTCTTGATGTGTTGGTGAACCTTGTCGGTGGTTTTGCCATGGGGCGTGTGGTGGACACTGATCTGTCGCTCTGGCAAAGGATGTTGACCATGAACGTGACGTCGGCGTTCCTGCTGTCGAAAGCCGTCCTGCCTCACATGATGACACGCGGAACCGGTCGCATCTTGCACGTGGCGGCCTGGGCGGCGGTCGAGCCGTTCCCCGGCGCCGCTGCCTATCTCGTCGCCAAGTCGAGCTTACTCGCGCTCATCCGCGTATTGGCGCTCGAACTGAAAGGGTCGGGAGTGACGGTCAACGGGGTGCTGCCTACCACTATCGATACTCCCGCCAACCGTGCGAGCATGCCGAAGGCCGATCCCTCCTTCTGGGCCAGGCCGGAATCCATCGCCGAGACGCTGCTCTTTCTCGCCTCGGACAAGGCTGCTCAGATCAGCGGGGCCGCAATTCCGGTCGGCACCGGGGGAGGCGGAGCATCCGCAGGTACGTTCTCGTGAGGAGGCCGGATCATGAATGACGTTTGGTGTGCAGGATCATGAGGGAGACGCCACGCAACACACTCACATTCGGCGTAGGTCTTTTCGCCGGCATGGTGGCATTGTTCGGATGCAAGGGCGAGGCCTCTCCCCCGCCGGCGCCGCCGATGCCCGAAGTGCAGGTGATCGAAGCCTCCCTTCAGACCGTTCCCGACGAGCCGGAATTCATCGGACAGGCTGAGGCCTCGAGTATTGTCGAGATTCGGCCGCAAGTGACCGGTATCATCAAGCACCGCTTCTTTTCCGAGGGACGCGACATCAAGCAAGGGGACCGCCTCTATGAGATCGATCCCGTCCCCTTCAAGGCGGCGTATGCGAGCGCCAAAGGCCGGGTTGCTCAAGCCGAGGCACGGCTCGTTCAGGCCAAGCAGAATCTGCAGCGGGTGAAGCCGTTGCTCGTCGAAGACGCCGTCAGCCAGAAAGACGTTGATGATGCGGTTGCGGAAGACCTTGCCGCGCGGGCCGCGCTAGAAGCGACGAAAGGTGATTTGGTCAAAGCCAAGTTCGATCTGGACAACACGCTCGTGATGGCGCCGGTCGACGGGTTGATCGAGCGGACACGCTACCATCAAGGCCGGCTGGTGACGGCTCAGACCGACTTGTTGACCGTTATTCATCAAGTCGATCCCATGTACGTCATCGTGAGCGCGCCGGAGAGTTTTCTCCTGAAACGCAGACGGGACAGGTTGTCAAAACGGATTCAGCATCCCGGTGTCTATAGCCTCACCGGCACCATTATCTTCGTGGACGGCACGACCTATTCTCACGAGGGCAAGCTGGATTTCACGGATATCAGCCTGCGAACGGAAACAGGCTCAAGGCAGGCGCGGGTGGTCTTCCCGAATCCGGATCGTCTGCTCTTGCCGGGCCAGTTCGTGACCGTACGGTTTCACGGCGTGTCGAAACCCGATGCCATTCTGGTTCCGCAGCGTGCGGTGCAACAGGGGGCGAAAGGCACGGTGGTGTATGTGATCGGTCCCGGCGACAAGGTCGAAGTCCGCGACGTGAAAGCCTCGGATTGGCAAGGAGATCGATGGCTGATTGAGGAGGGGCTTCACGTCGGGGAACGCGTGATCGTAGACGGATTTCAACGGGCTGTACCGGGAGCCCAGGTCAAGACTGTGCTGGTCTCCTCCGCCGCAACCGCCGCCGGTTCCTCCGGTGTCGTCACCGAGACGGACCGGCCGAAATGAACCTCAGTTTTTTTATCGATCGCCCGATTTTTGCGTCGGTTCTCTCTATCGTCATCATCGTGGTGGGGCTGGTTGCCATGCAGGCCCTGCCCATCTCCCAATTTCCGGAAATCACCCCGCCGGTCGTGCAGATCGAGGCCGACTATCCGGGAGCCAGTGCGGAGGTCGTGGCGGAGTCGGTGGCGCGTCCGATCGAACTGCAATTGCCCGGTATCGACAACCTGCTCTACTTTGATTCGACGAGTACGAACGATGGGCACATGAGCATCCGGCTCACGTTCCAGATCGGCACCAACGTCGATATTGCGCAGGTCCAGGCCCAAAACCGCCAGAAACTGGCCGAGCCTCAACTGCCGCCGGAAGTCGTCCGGCAAGGGATCACGGTCAAGAAGATGTCTCCGGATCTCCTGGCCGTCATGGTCATGCAATCGGACGACCCGCAACAGGATGCCTTTTTCCTCTCCAACTTTGTCACGCTGCGCATTCTCGACAATATCAAGCGCCTGCCGGGTGTCGGTGACGCGTTGGTATTCGGGCAACAGAACTACAGTATGCGCCTGATCCTCGACCCGGTTCGCATGGCGCAGCTCAGCCTGACGCCGACGGATATCGCGAACGTCGTGCGCGAACAGAACCGGGATTTTCCCGCCGGCACGATCGGTCGGGAACCCATGCCGGTGGCCACGGAGCTCACGCTCCCGTTGATTACCGACGGACGGATGTCGGATGTGCGCGAGTTCGAAGAGATGATCGTCCGGGCCTTGCCGAACGGCTCCATGGTCCGCCTCAAGGATGTGGCGCGAGTGGAGCTGGGCGCGCAGTCGTACGTCCTCGAAGGCCGCTATAACCGCAAACCCACCGCTCTGCTCCTCACATTTCTTTCGCCCGGCGCCAATGCTCTCGACACGGTCAAACGGGTCCGGGCTGAAATGGAGCGCATGAAGAGAGTGTTCCCGCCGGGCGTCACGTACGATATTCCCTATGACACGACGCGCTTCGTCGAAGTCTCGATCCACGAGGTCATCGCTACGTTGCGCGACGCCATGATTCTCGTGTTGCTGGTCGTGTATCTCTTTCTGCAAAGCTGGCGGGCCACGTTGATTCCCGCCCTGGCGGTTCCGGTGTCCCTGATCGGCACGTTCGCAGGCATGGCCGCGCTGGGTTTTTCGATCAACACGCTGACGTTGTTTGGGTTGGTGCTTGCCATCGGGATCGTGGTGGACGACGCCATCGTGGTGGTGGAGAATGTGGAGCGCCACATGGCCGGCGGACTGTCGCCGAGAGACGCGGCGAAGCGAGCCATGAGCGAAGTCGCCGGCCCCGTCATTGCTATCGTGCTGATTCTCTGCGCCGTGTTCGTCCCGGTGGGGTTTCTGGGGGGTATTACCGGCCAGTTGTACAAGCAATTCGCCATCACGATTGCGGTCTCCGTGACGATCTCGGGATTCGTGGCCTTGACCCTCAGCCCGGCACTCTGCGCGTTGATCTTGAAGCCGGGTCACGAATCTCACCGGGGCCTGTTCGGACTCTTCAACCGCGCATTCGATCGGATTCAAGGTCGCTATACGAACGGCGTGGGCCTCATGTTGAAACATGGGCTGCTTTCGATGGTGCTGTTCGGCCTGCTTCTCGTGATCGCCGCCGGTCTCTTTCGTTCGATTCCGATGGCGTTTTTGCCCGATGAAGATCAGGGGTACTTCATCACGGTCGTGCAGCTCCCGGACGGAGCCTCGAAAAAACGCACGGATGCCGTGCTCGATCAGGTGGAGCAGTACTACCATACCTTGCCCGCGATCTATGGGACACAAGTGTTGTCGGGGCAGAACTTTGTCTTCAATACGCGGGGCACCAACACCGCCACCATGTTCACGCCGCTCAAACCGTGGGACGAGCGGAAGCGCGAACAAGATCATGCGAAGTCGATTATCGGCGGCGCGTTCAGAGAGTTTGCCAAGATTCCCGGCGCACTGGTGTTAGCCTTCAATGCGCCTTCGATCCGCGGGCTCGGCGCGACCGGCGGGTTCTCCATGCAGCTTCAAGATCCGACCGGCGGGGACTTCAAAAAGTTCGGCGCCGTGGCGCAGGAATTCGTCGCCAGGGCCAGGCAGGACCCCGCCATCGGATCGGTCAGCACTAGTTTCCGCGTGAGCGCGCCGCGCGTGCAGGCCAAAATCAATCGGGAACGGGCCAAAGCGCTCGGGGTGCCGATCTCCGAAGTCTTCGATACCCTCCAGGCCTACTTCGGGAATCTGTATGTGAACGATTTCGTCAAGTTCGGCCGCGTGTATCGGGTCCAAACCGAAGCCGAACCCCAGTACCGCGCCCGGCCCTCGGACATCAGCAAAATCTATGTGCGGGCGACGAACGGGCAGGGGGTCTCGATGATCCCGCTCGATACGGTCGTCACGACGACCTATTCCAGCGGACCCGATCCTGTCACCCACTTTAATGGGTTTAACACCGCGCTCGTGCTCGGATCCGCGGCGCCGGGATACAGTTCAGGCCAGGCGCTCGATGCCCTGGAGCGAGCGGCGCAAGACGTCCTCCTCCCGCAGGGCTTCGACATTGATTGGAGCGGGATTTCCTATCAGGAACGCAAGGCGGGAACGCAATCGATGGTCGCATTCGGGTTCGGACTGCTGATGGTATTTCTGCTGCTGGCCGCGCAATACGAGAGCTGGAGCGTTCCCTTTGCGGTCATTTTGGCTGTGCCGTTCGGGGTGTTCGGCGCGCTGGTTGCCGTGTGGCTTTCGGGAATGGCCAACGACATCTATTTTCAAATCGGCCTGGTCACTCTCATCGGGCTTGCGGCCAAGAACGCCATCCTGATCGTGGAGTTTGCCAATCAGCGCTATGCGCACGGTCTCTCGCTGAAGGATGCTGCGATCGAGGCCGCGCAGTTGCGGTTCCGGCCGATCCTCATGACCTCAATGGCATTTATTCTCGGCGTGGTGCCCTTGCTGCTTGCCAGTGGCGCCGGGGCTGCCAGCCGCCATTCGATCGGCATCGGCGTATTCGGCGGGATGCTGGCCGCAACCTTTCTGGCCGTCTTTTTCGTTCCCTTGTTCTTCGTGCTGGTCCGATCGTTCGTCCGACCGGCTGCAAGACCGGTTCCGGCGGACGGAGCCGAAGCAATCCGGGCCGGATCGACCCCGACATCCAGGGAAGGAGGGCAGTGACATGCGTGTTGTCGCGTTGATGGGAGCCGCTGTGTTGTTGTCGGCCTGCGCGATGGGGCCGGATTACTCGCGGCCCGACATTCCCGTCACCGAGTCGTTCCGGATGGCCGGGGAAGAGAAAGATCTGCCGTCGCTCGCCAACATGCCTTGGTGGGAGCTCTATCGGGATGAAGAACTTCAAAAACTGATCCGCGTATCGCTGGAGGAGAACAAGGATCTTGAGCGCGCCGTGGCGACCGTCGAAGAATTCAAGGCGCGGCTATTCATCTCCAGAACCGACTATGCGCCGCAACTGACCGCGACGGCGAATGGACCTATTGTGCGAGAAGGTGGTGTCCGGTTTCCCGGATTCAGCAACCCCTTCAACTATTATTTGCAGGGCAATCTCGCTTGGGAGATCGACGTTTGGGGACGCATCCGCCGCTCCAACGAAGCCGCGCGGGCCGACCTGCTGGCCAGGGAGGACAACCGACGCGCGATCGTGCTGCAGTTGGTCGGAGGCGTGGCGCAGTCGTATTTCGATCTGCGGCAGTTCGATCTGCAATTGGAAATCGCCGAGCGCACCTTGAAGGCGTGGAATGAATCGGTGCGCATCAGTCAGGCGCGCCACAGGCAGGGATTGATTGATCGGCTGGATGTCGAGCAGTTCCAGGCCGAGCGGGAAAACGCGGCAGCCCGTATCGCCGATTTGAAACGCCAAATGATTCAGAAGGAAAATGAACTGAGCGTGTTATTGGGGAGGAATCCCGGCCAGATTCCGAGAGGTCTGGCGTTGACCGGGCAAACGATGCCACCCTTCGTGCCGGCCGGCCTGCCCTCCGAACTGCTGCAGCGACGCCCGGATATCGTGCAGGCTGAGCAGCAGTTGGCTGCGGCGACCGCCAGGATCGGGGCCGCGAAGGCCGACCGCTTTCCCAAAATCTCCCTCACCGGGACGTTGGGCATCGCGAATCCGAGCTTGGGGAAGCTGTTCACTCCAGGCGGGGATTTCGGGGTGTTGGGTCCCGGGTTGACCGGCTCGTTGCTGAATGCGCAGGCGCTCGGGTTTCAACAGGACGCGGCCGAGGCCCAGGCCCGCCAGGCAGTGGCCCAATACAAGCAGACGATTCTCGTAGCGTTCAAAGAAGTCGAAGATGCGTTGGTGGGCGTCAGCACCGCCCGCGAGCAGGCGGCGGCGCAGGAGCGACAGGTCAATGCCTTGCAAGCGGCGCTGCGACTCGCCAGTCTCCGCTACAAGGGCGGTCTGGCGAACTATTTGGACGTGCTGATCGCGCAACGCAATCTGTTCGACGCCGAACTCTCCCTTGCCTCGACCCGTCGTCTCTATCTGACGTCGGTGGTTCAACTCTACAAAGCCTTGGGGGGAGGGTGGTCACTGGAGGAACAGGGGCCGGCACGGCCGATGGCGACCGCCGTCGAGGCCCAATCCAAATGATGCGCGGTTCACGAATCTTGATATCGATGGAGGCTGACCGTTCTCCTGACGGTGCCGACAAGGCGTTTCATGAGCGGGTCGCCGGATCATCGCAAGGAGGGGCTCATGACGGTTTCGAAATGGTTCCCCTGTTGGCTGATCATTGGCTGTCTAGTGATGCACAGTGTCGAGGCGGCAGCCCAACAATCACGACCCGATGATGAAATCACCAGGCTGGCCGACAACGTCTATCTGTTCCGGCATCAATTCCATCAGGCTGTGTTTATCACGACGCCGCAGGGCGTGATCGTCACCGACCCGATCAGCGCAGACGCGGCCGCTTGGCTGAATGCCGAGATCAAGAAACTCACGGATCAGCCGGTACGGTACGTCATCTACAGCCATCACCACAACGACCACATCACCGGCGGCAGCGTCTTTGCCGAGCACGCTATTTATGTCAGCCATGCTCTGGCTCGGCCGAACATTCTGCAGGCGGCGGATCCGGCAACTCCCGTTCCGGACATCACCTTCACCGACCGATTGTCCATCGACCTCGGCGGCACTCACGTTGAATTGATTTATACCGGCAGGAACCATTCGGACAACAGCGTGGTCGTCCTGTTGCCTCAGCACAAGCTGCTGTTCGCCGTGGATTTCATTCCCGTCGAAACCGTCGCCTATCGCACGCTGAAGAGCGACTATCCCGACGAGTGGATCGAATCGCTCAAGAAGGTTGAGCAGTTGGATTTTGAGATGCTCGTGCCCGGCCATGGGAAGATCGGCAGGAAGGACCACGTGCGCCTGTTTCGCGGCTATCTTGAAGATCTCCGGGCCGCCGTACTCGAGCACGTGAAGCAAGGCCGCAGCATGGAAGAAACCAAGCAGGCCGTAAGGCTTCCCAAATATGAGCAGTGGCAGCGCTATGCCGATTGGTTTCCGGAGAACGTGGAAGGCATGTATCGGTATCTGTCGCAGGCGAATCACTAAGACTCCTGAACTCCTTATGCGCGCGTAGCCGTTTAAATAGAGGCGCAGGATGAGGGTCGCCTTGATCGACGCACCACCGGATTCATCAAATCGGCTCTTGTGCAGGACGCCGTGGGCCGCGGCCATGAGGTCACGGCCATCGTGCGGCATCCGAACACATTACCGCCGCACCCGCATCTTCATCCCCTGAAAGCCGATATCTACCAGGCCGATGAGGTGGCTCGTTCGGTTGGCGGTCACGGGGCCGTTACCAGCGCCTTCAATCCAAGTTGGAGCAATCCGTACATCTACAACCGTCAGGTCAAGGGCGCGAAAGCCATTATCGGTGGATCGCGATTAGCCCTGTGGTCTATCTTTTGTTGGCGAGGGATGAACCTTCGACTCCGGCGGGCAACGACTTCCTTGAAACGCTCTGCCTCGTGATTCCGTTAGGCGGGATTCCCCTCACATTTCTCACGGCCTATGCGTCGGGGAGAGGTGGCTGGTGGTGGCTCCTGTGCGTGGTGGTTCTCTCCATGGTTGGCGTGTCGGTGGCCTCGTTCATCGCGGCCAGTGGCGTCGACTATCACGATTCCCGTAACTCCGGCTTACTCGACGCGCCCGCGTACAGTCTTTCAGTTGGGCTCTTGCTGCTGGTGCCCCATACGTTCATCGCTGCGGCTCTAGCATGGAAAAAAAACGGGCGAGGACGAGATAACGGTGCCTAGTGCGAGTTGCTGCGTCCGCAGGTGGACTGTGCGATTTCCAGAGTTGAAGTCGCCCGTATTTGACAGCCACCATTCGGAGCTCCAGTCGGCAGGTCGAGTTCCCGTTCTATTATGGACAGACTCAGAGTTATGGGGCATATATGGCTTGCGGTTCACGTCCGGCGTATAGCAGTGGGCATTGATGAAATTGAACCCTCGTGAAAGGGGCTTGGTATGAGCGTGCCTTCCTTTACTGCACACAACATCCGGCTCGATGGCGGCAGGCGCACCATACCTGATGCGCCACTGTTGGTGGAGGAGTGGCCTGGGTTTCACTCTCTCAGGAGGCTGTTAGACGTGGTGTTTCCTGCCGGCAAGGAGAACCATCGCATTGTGGATCTGGGATGTTTGGAAGGGGGCTACTCGGTCGGATTTGCCAGGATGGGATTCGAGGCGGTGGGGATCGAGGTCAGAGACGCGAACTTTCAATGCTGCTCCTATGTGAAGGAGCATGTCAGTCTCCCGAATCTGCAATTCGTGCAGGACAATGTGTTGAACTTTTCCTCTTATGGCAGATTTGACACGGTGTTTTGCTGTGGTCTGCTCTATCACTTGGATCAACCAAAAGCATTTCTGGAACAGGTGGCCAAGCAGACGAAAAAAATGCTCATTCTTGATACGCATTTTTCGATCGAGTCCGATCGGGTAAAATCGCAGTATGTGCTTTCTCCCATGACATCGAACGAGTCTCTGAAGGGCCGTTGGTATAGAGAGTTCCAGGACAATGCCTCCGTTGACGAACGGCAAGGGCTTCGCTGGGCCTCTTTTCATAATAGCCAGTCATTTTGGGTGAAACGGGAAGACCTGATCGGACTGATATACGAATTGGGTTTCAAGACGGTCTTTGAGCAATTTGATCATCACGCTCCGGACATGACAAAGGTCTTGACTGACAGTTACGAATATTCACTGCGAGGAAGATTTGTCGGCATTCGGTAGGATCGGGACTGCTCATATCACAACCCCTCTGCTTGGCTAGCCTCCAAGTTCAGGGCGTCTCTTCTCAGCACCCTTCCGGTCGTCTCCGTGGCCTGAGCGACTCCATTCCAAACCGCTTTGCTAATCCCCGCACCCAAGCTTCTTAAGCGAACAGGTGGCCCCGTTGCACACTCGTTCGGAGTGATTCCAGCTGCGATGCAGTCTTCGGGCGATTCATGCGCGCCACCCAATCGCGTGGCCGCCTCATGGGCTAGTCACTGAGCCAAGCTGTCAGCTTGGCATCTCCTTGATCCCGCCCTTGTTTCTCAACGCAAGCCCCACTGCGACGCCCAGTATCAGGCCGATGAGGCCGATGATGATGCGTCTATACAACGGGATCTGCAGCCATCGTGCAACCAGCCTGGCTGGGAAGTGACGGTGGCCGTGTATTCCAACATAGTATCGTCCACGAACTATCCGCTGTGCTCCTGTTTCTCGGGGAATGCGCAGCCGGGTTGTTGAGACCAGCTCAGATGTTGCCTTGTCGGTTGTAGCGGATAGTAGTAGATCTGCTTCGGCACGGGGGGAAGTGATGGCGGGGTTCTAGTGTGTTCACTTGCGCCCCGCAGCCGTAGGCTTGCTGAATCAGTGCTGAATCGCGGAAACGGCCTGCCGCGTATATTCGCGCAGGAGAGGGACTATACGGCTATTGAACGGATCCCGGCGAGTGGCTGGAGAAGGCGAACGATCGACAAGCGTCAGGCCGGGTTGCAGCTGCCTGTCGGAGTGTAGTGGGGGGACGGCGGACTGAAACGATTCCTGGCATGTTTTGCATGGTTCAAAAAACGACTTCCCGTTGTTTGTTCATTGGCGGCACACACCATTGCCCGCAGGGATTAAGCTACGTCGGGATAGAAATAGTCGGCTCCGACGGGGAGTTTGCCGAGCCATTGCGTAAAGCGCGAGACCTCTTCCCCGCGAAAAATGCATCCGTGCTGAGGAAGAATTGCCGTGATCGGCAGTGGTGCGAGTCGTGTGTTCATCCCGGCGACAGCCCGGTTGCTGGACATATAGCGTTGATGAAATCCCTGCATGGCTTGGGTGTGCAGGGTCCAATCATCGATCACGAGCCTGAATGTGTGGTCCTTGTACATGGCTGCTCCGACATCTCCTGAAAACAGGAACCCGCTGACCGTATCGTGAACAAGAATATTACCGGGGGAGTGAAGAAATGGCGCGGAGATACAATCGAGTCGGCCGCCTTCTTTCAACGGGATCGAAAGGCCCTCGTCCGGTACTTTGACGAAATCGAGATGGTGAGCCTTGCCGCTCACGTCTCTGGATTCGTAATGCAGCATGAACCGAGTCCATAGGCTCGACACGACCAGCTTGATGTGTTCATTCCACTTGGTCCAACTGGGAAATGAGGCGCAGATATCGGGATCTTGGTGGCTGAAGAACAGGTGGGTGATGCTCATCGGGCTGAGGAGAAGGCACACTTTCTTGAACACGTGTGGAAACCGGTCGAACCCACCCGGTTCAAGCAGGTAGCCTTCGTTTCCGTCGATAATCAGGTAGGTGTTGCACTCTATCTCGTCTCCTCCAGTGTGTGTGCCGATCCAATAGACCTTGTGGCTACCGCTTTCAAAAAGCAGGATTGCGTCGTCGGAGTTGATCGAATCATTGGTTAAATTATTCAGCGGAACAGAAACCATGGCAACCTCCATCTGGCGAGTCACTGACCAGCCCGGCCTCTGCACTTCTGGGTTAAATTATAGAGGAACATCCATCGATCACAAACTGAATACGGAAAGTGAGAGAGGCTGAAGAGGAGTCCTGGTTTTAGGATCCTTCCGTCATTTCCCGGATCTGAACTGAGTTCTGACACAATTCACCATGCGGTGTCTCGGTTCAGCTGCTCCCGCATCGGCCTTGGCGTCTGGAGTCGGCACTACAGGGACACATATGGGCCTCCTGGGCCTCCGCACGCACGGTGAAGATCTGAAATGGAAAGGCTGGCTGTGCTCTTTCCATTTGGGAAGTAGGGTCAGTGATCAGTGAGCGCCGCAGGGGCACGCCGGTTGACTCGCATGCGTCTCGCAGCCAAGATGGCGCCCCGAGGTGGCGTGTTGTGTCTCTTCTGTTTGGACCCGAAGGAATCTGGATTGCGATAAGCCTTGCGGTCTATCTCTTCGCGGCGAGGAATGAACCTTCGACTCCGGCGGGCAACGACTTCCTTGAAACGCTTTGGCTCATGATTCCGTTGGGCGGGATTCCCCTTACATTTCTCACGGCCTCTGTGCAGGGGGGAGGTGGCTGGTGGTGGCTCCTGTGAGCGGTGGTTCTCTCCATGGCCGGCGTCCTGGTGGCCTTGTTCATCGCAGCCAGCGGCATCGACTATCATGATTCCCGAAACTCCGGCCTACTCGGCGCATCCGCGTACAGCCTTTCAGTTGGGCTCTTGCTGCTGGTGCCGCTTACGATTTCGGCTGCCGCTCTTGTTTGGAAAAGGAACCGCGCAGGAAGGAAATAGCAATTCCTGGGTGCGAGCTTATTCGCCGGACGTGAAAATGTATGATTGCAAGACCTGACCCCTTCTACGGTGGGCATGCCAGCGTTGTGTGTAGGTGATGGTCATCCAGCGGAGCACCTCGGAGAGTTCTTCATCCTGGCGAGGCCAGAGGAGGAGGTGCCAGTGATTCGGCATCAGGCAGTAGGCGGCGATGCGAATGCGGGTCTGAGCGTTGGCTTCGGCGAGAATCGTTTCGAACGCGGCGTAGTCAGAGGGCTTGTCGAATAAAGCCAAGCGTCCCACGCGACGATTCAGGACGTGATAGGCGAGGTCTCCGGCTGCGAGCCGTGGACGGCGTGGCATGGGCGATCTTGTACCGATTCGGCGCGATCCTGTCAAGAAAAGACTCCCGACCCCTTTTCTTGTCCCCCGGCGTGATCCTGTCAGATTCCCGCCCCCTTTTTTTCTCTGTGCGGGGGAGCTTACAAAAGCTTTTCTAATAACTTTGTCCCGAGGAGGTTTGCTAGAAATCCCATTGCTATTGCCCCCCAAACATCGTTTACCGTGATCTGAATGAAAAACTTTGTATCTGCGATTCTGGAAAGAAGAATGGTGACAATTACTGCAAGTAATATGCATCTCAGAAAAGTGCCGGAAGTTGCAAGAGCGGTAATAGGTATACCCTCTCCATCTTTCTTTGAGACACGAAGCCAATAGAAGGCAAGAATTCCTCCTATGGCCGCTCCTATCATGATCACGATATTTGGGGCCGCGACGGGGATGCTAGCGCTCTTGGTTACAAGCCGATAATTATCCCCTCCTACCTCTTTGGCATTCGTCCACTGCTTAATGATTACACTGACCTCGTAATTGGCGGGGGAGAAAAAGAGAAATCCAACCTCCGTGATGATTACTTTGAGAGTACTAAATACTCCTGCCGATGTGGCCATATTTTCTATTTCTGGGGGCGAAGGAGTCCAAAATAGAATATAGGAATCACCCGGCTTTATTCCGATTGTTTCATTAGGCGAATGTTTGAGCTCAGTCGCAAAAGTAGCATGCCAGACATCAGTCCGTTGAGCGAACGGGTATAAGAGTTCGGGTGGGACGACTAGCACAGTAGTGTCCCAGGTAATAAATACGGTTTCTTCGGATTGATTTTTCACCTGGACTATGAACCCCAATCCGGACCCAACGGTTGGCTGCGCTTTTGTTGGTTGTATTGATACTATCTCCAGCAGCGACTTGCTTGTCATCAACCTTTCAGTTGGCGAAGTGTCATTCGAAGAGGAGGAGCCTGATAGCATAAGTAGGTTCATGAGGAAGGCTGTTAAAATCCGGCTCGCCCAAATAACATACTTGCGATCTGATCTTGTTGTCATAAGGATTGTCTCCAGGAAATCCTTAAAAGGCGGAAAGTCAAATGCGGTCTAGAGTCCCTCCTTGGTGTAAGGGCAAGTCCCAGTGACGTGTCGAGAAAAGACTCCCTTCAAGCTTTGTGGGCCTATGCCTCTGAGCACCGCGCGTCGGGAAATGGGGTATGACACCTTTTCCGCAATGAGCAAAGGCTCCCGCCCACTTTTCTTCCAAGGCCCTACGACTTGCGTGACTGTAGGACTCGTTCTTCGACTTCTCTGGCTCCTTTCGGCGAGATTCGGGCTGTACCCGAAACGTTGTCATGCTCGATGAGCCTTGCAGAATGCAGCGGGCGAAGAACTCTTGTGCGAAACATGGCTAGCGAACTGTACTCAACCCAACTTGTGAGGTCCTTTTCGCTAACCCAGCTAGGCTTCTGGTATAGTAGAAGGAGGGCTTGGTCCCGCGCTGGCATTTCGGAGTCGAGAACACGTCGAACAGAGCCGACTTCCCAAATCACAGGGAGTTTACGCTCGATCAACGCATCAACCGATTCTTGTGCCTCTTTCGTAGACACATTGTGAAATACCCGCACGAGTTCAGCTACCACCCAGCTCGACATACTTAGCACAGCAGTGGCATCGAGATAGTTTGGATCAACGTCGCCACCTAGATGGCCAACATTTCGATTGTTTCTGATCTCATAGAGCGCGGTCAGCATTCTCGGGATGAGTACTCTTAGAGACCTGTCGCCTACGCGTGATGCTGAGGGGGGTATCTTCTCCAACGCTCGACACGAATCAACCATGTTTGCGGGCTTGGACGGTTTTGCCGCAAATGCGCCTTTCAGAACTCCATCGATGATCGTGAACACCACCTCGCAGAGCTTCCCGCCATTGAGCTCTGCAGGCTCCCAGCGGTGCTCGGCATAGTTTGCAGCGATCTCCTGAAAGCTCATGATCAGAGGATCGCGCAGGCCTGCAGGAATTCCAGCGAGCAACTTCGCTGAGTCGATCATGCCTGCTCAGGCGAAAGGTTTTTGACTAACGTGGCGGCGTGTTTCAAGCCCGGGGCTGTTAAGATCCACCCCTTATCCTTCGATCCGGTGAACCAATTGCCCTTGGCCCTCAACGTCGTAGCATGATTGGGGGCGTCGTAGCAGCCGACCGATGAACACAAAGCGCGCGCGTCTTTGTCAGTGAATTTCGCCTCGCCACTGATCAACAGCTGTGCGATTCCAGCTAGGACATATGCGTTGAGCGTTTTTTCTTTCTTATTCTTTCCTGGCATTTCTCCGACAATCACGTCGACTCTGCCGTCCTCGCAATGGAACACTTGGCCGAGCTGATTAGCCGTGATGTTGTTATGCTTCTGCCAGGTTTTGGCCTTTCCTGACGTGGTAATTGTTCCGCCGTCCTCAGTTTCTCTATCGCTACCCGCGTTTGTGGTTTCGCCGAGTAGGGTCAGAGATGCAGAAACCACGCGCCGCCTCTCGTCAGATGAAAGCGGGGTTAGGAGGTCAACTATCTTCCCCACGATGTCGGACGGTTTGGCTTTTCCCATGACAGTGTTCCCTCACCAAACAGATGGTTGAAGATACTTCGCGCTCTAATCAGCGTCGTGTCACGTGTCAACTGATGCGCAGTTGGCCCTTTGACTGCAGCAAGTGTACTGTAAGTAAAGTCGGATATCCACAGGCTGAATTGTTGGATCAGAAATGGTGTCAACAATAGCATGGGTGTGAAAATTGTCGCGCCATTTCCTACGCCTTACGGTCTAGGAAATCAACCGTAATTTATAGCCGTTGCCTGACATAGGGTGTAGAGGACCATAACGGATGAGCGGGGGATGGGGTCTTGCGTCTCTGCCCATACTCCCATGGTCATGCCAAGCTCGCTTGTTTTCCTTTAGGGTAGGGAGCCTGATTGGTCTCGCAGTCCGCGCGTCCAATGAGGAGTGCCTGCGACCGCGCTTTGCGCTGTCCATTCACTCTCACCAGGAATGGCCGGATTGCCCTTCAACTGCGCGCATGGGACGAGCACCGT
The DNA here is from genome assembly GCA_014055465.1 of Nitrospira sp. CR1.1. Taxonomy (NCBI): domain Bacteria; kingdom Pseudomonadati; phylum Nitrospirota; class Nitrospiria; order Nitrospirales; family Nitrospiraceae; genus Nitrospira; species Nitrospira sp. CR1.1. Next base: position 112,357 of record WIAF01000006.1, on the reverse strand, counting down.
TTCACCGTGCGCGTTCTGCGAGCAAGAAGGGTGACCGGCCGTTCCTTCCCTCCCACTCTTGCATCTCCATCTTTTCCCCCCTTACAATGTCGTTCTTCAAGCTAATCCCTTGGCATTCTGACTGTTTCGGAGTGCCGGGTGATCTCAGAAGCCGTGAAACGTGAGACGTGAAGGGTGAAACGGGGGCGGCCTGAGCTACCGATTCGCCGGCCTTGATCCGTCCGTTCCCGCCCTCCACTTCCCAGGCCTTTAGAGTCCGGCTATAATCCCGCTCATGGAATCGATCCGGTATATTGGGTGGCAGAATCAGGCGCAGTGGCTCGGTTACCTTCAGGACTATCCCGATTACTGGACGCAAGGGGAGTCGTTCGAGGATCTACAATCCCATCTTGGTGATCGTTACCGTGACTTGTTAAATGGCGGAGCTCTTTCAGATGTGCAGTAGAAAGGGTGATCATGAGCAAAGTGGAAGCCATTGAGCAGCAGATCGAAAAGCTTTCCTCTGACGAACTCGCCGCGTTTCGCCGATGGTATGCGGCATTTGATGCAGAGGCATGGGATCGTCAGTTCGAGGCTGATGTGAAGGCCGGTAAACTCGATGCCCTCGCTGAACAAGCGCTTCGGTCTCATACCTCCGGCCAGTCGAAGCCGTTTTGAATCACCACACCTCACCAGAGTTTTGGGCTTGCTACGACGCCCTCCCTGCTTCGATCCGCGAACAAGCCGACCGCGCCTTTGAATTGTTAAAGGCTAACCCTCGGCATCCGTCGTTGCATTTTAAGCAAGTAGGCCGGTTTTGGTCTGCGCGTGCAGGGCTTCAGTATCGAGCGGTCGGAGTTGAAGCAGCGGACGGCATCGTCTGGTTCTGGATCGGGACTCATTCAGAGTATGACAAATTGATTCGTTAGACCCCGCCACGTTCCTATTTCCCACTCTTGCATCTCAATCTTTCCCCCTCGTACAATGTCCTCTCTCAGAGCCTAACCCTTTGGCATTCTGATTATTTCGGAGTGCCGGACCGATACAAGGGCCGTCTTCATGCGGGTTGAGTACACAAAGGGCGAGCGGGCGTCGCGCGAGCTGATCATGCTCCAGCGCCAATCGTCTGAAGCCGCCGCCGGCCGGAAGATGAAGGTCATGCTCATCTTTCCGCCCGACTGGTTCCCTTCCGAACCCTATCTCAGTCTTCCATCCCTCACCGCCGTCCTCCGCCAAGCTGGGCATCAGGTCGTTCAAAAAGACATCAATCTCGAGATGTGGGATTGGTACTTCAGCGAAGACTTTCTCAAGAAGGTCTTGCGCAAGGTGCCGCAGCAGCTCGATCGCCTGAGGAAGCTGGCAAAGAAGCGCGAGTTGGAGGACTGGGAAAACGATCTTCAGCTGCAGCTTTGCGAGGTGAGCCGCCAGCGGATCGACGAACTGATCAGGAAGGCGGAGCAGGCCAAGGCGATCATTCGCGGGGAAATATTCTACGAAATCGACCAGTTGGAATGGGCGATTCAAGTCTTTCGTGAGGTCACCGCGGTGATCTCCCTGGTCTATGCCCCGGCGCGGATCTGCATGCCGCCGATGGAGACCAACCTCTCCTATAAGGTGTTCGTCTCCAGCGAAGTGATCGAGGCGGTGAACGACGCCCAGGTGAACGTCTACCGCGATGTGTTCGAGCAGCTGGTGAAGCCGGCCATTCAGGCCGAGCAGCCGGATGTGATCGGCATCTCGATCGTGTTGCAGCAGCAGATGTTCTCCTCCATGACCTTCTGCGCGCTCATTAAGCAACACTTTCCCCACATTCATGTCACGATCGGCGGCAACACGGTCACGCGTCTGCGCGACGTGCTCCCGCAGTCGCCGTTGTTTCAGTACTTTGACAGCGCCGTGGTTTATGAAGGGGAGACGGCGTTTGTGCAACTCGTGTCGGCGGTGGGCGCGAAGCAGAGCCTGGCCGACGTGCCGAACACCATCTATAAGGACGCGAGCGGCGTACATGTGTCCGCGACAAGTTTCGCCGAAGATATGCAGACCCTGCCGCCGCCGGATTTCGACGGGCTGCCGCTGGGGAAATATTTCGTCCCGACGAAGATCCTGCCCTATTTGGCGACGCGAGGATGTTATTGGGGCCGCTGCGAATTCTGCGATCATGGCGAGGGCTACACGGCGGGCTACCGGTCGAAAAAGATTCAAGACGTGCTGGCGGAGATCACCTACCTGCGCGACAAGTACGGGGCGAGACATTTCCACTTCACCGATGAGTCGTATCCGCCGGCCCTGTTCCGGAAACTCACGCGCGGCTTGATCGACAGCGACATGGGGATCGCCTGGACGACCCACATGCGGTTCGAGAAGAGTTTGCTGGAGGATCAAGTCTGGCAGGATGCGAAGGACAGCGGCTGCAAGTACCTCCACTTCGGCTACGAATCTGGCAATGAGCGGGTGCTCAGGCTGATGGACAAGGCCACGACCACCGAAATCATGATGAAACACTTGAAGTATACCGCCGAGGCCGGCATCTGGAATCACTGCATGGGGTTCTTCGGCTTTCCCGGCGAGACGCGCGAGGAGGCCTGGTCGTCGGTACAGTTCTTGGAACAGAACAAGGATCACGTCCACTCGCTCGGCTTCGGGACGTTTGATCTTGGCCGGCACAATCCCGTGGCGAAGAATCCGGAGAAGTTCGGTGTGACGGCCTATAAGAATCCCGAGTGGGATCTGGCGCTGGATTATTACTTCACGGTGAAGCAGGGCTTGAGCATCGAAGAGGCGGAGCGGGTGTTTGAAGAATTTGAACGGAACCACAACCCCGGCTGGGACCTGCGGCTGTTCATCCGCGAATACATTTTTCTCTACATCGCGCGCTTCGGGTTGCAGAAGCTGCCGGATCTTCAGTATCGCGCGGCGAAAATCGCCGGGGCCGTGCCGACGCTGGCGGGGAAGATGTAGCGAAGGCGTGAAACATTACGCGTGAGACGTTAAAGGTGAAACGTGAAACGGCGTGAAAGACAACGGGGCGAAAGATAAAACTTTAAACGTGAAACGCAGGCCGTTCCGTTCTCGTTTCACGTTTGACGTCTCACGTTTCACGAAGGATATCCATGAGTAGTAACGGTCTCGTCCAAATCGACGGGCTGTCGCCGATCAAAACGGAAGATCGGAAGCAGTCGAAGGTCATGTTGTTGTTCCCGCCGGAGTGGGTGCCGACTGCGCCCTACCTCGCCCTGCCGATGTTGACCGCCGTGCTGCGGGAGGCCGGCCATCAGGTCGTGCAGCGCGATATCAACATCGAGATGTACGACCACTTCTTCAGCATGGAGTTTCTCATCTGGGTGAAGGGCCGTCTGGGCATGCACCTCAAGCCGCTCCAGGACAAGGAGAAGGCTGGGACGCTGACCGACCAGGAGGCCAGCCAGAAAGCGGTGCTAGAAGACGCCTATGCGGTGGACGTGTTCGATCTCGCGGAGCGGGCCGAAGATGCCAAATTAGTTGTACGCGGCGAGCGGTTCTACCATGCGGAAAAATTGGAACGCGCGCTCAATACGTTTCGCGAAGCGATGCAGTACATCTCCGCCGCCTACTATCCGGCCTCGCTCGTGTTCTACCCCATGGAAAGTAATCTGGGCTATCGGCCTGGCGTGTCCAAGGAAGTGTTCGCCTGTCTCGACGATGAGCAGGTCAACGTCTATCGCGACATCTGCAATCAATTGGTGCTGCCCAGCGTGAGCAAGGAAAAGCCGGCGGTGATCGGCATTTCCATCGGCACGCAAATGCAGCTGATGGCCGGCCTCACGTTCTGCAAGATGATCAAGGAGAGCTTTCCGGAGATCCGCGTCGTGGTCGGTGGCAACGTCGTGACGCGATTGCAGGAAGAATGGGCGCACCATGAGCGGTTTTTCACCGAGGTATTCGACGCGGCCATTTTGTATGAAGGCGAGCATGCGCTGCTCTGGTATCTGGAGGCCGTGAACGGCCAGCGGGCGATGGAGCAGGTGCCGAATCTCATGTATCGCGACGCGGACGGCGTGAAGCAGAGTAAGGAAGTGTACACGGAGAAAACCTCCGCGCTGCCGCTCCCGGATTTCGACGGCTTTCCGCTGGATCGTTATTTCGTGCCCGAGCGCATCATTCCATATCTTGCCACGCGCGGCTGCTACTGGGGCCGATGCACCTTTTGCGATCACGGACAGGGCTATTTCGACCAGTACCGCGGCATGAGCGCGCAGCACGTGGTGGAGCAAGTCACGGCGCTGCGGGACAAGTATAACTGCCGCCATTTTCTCTTCTCCGACGAGTCCTATCCACCCGCGCTGTTCAAGAAGGTGTCGCAATTGCTCGTGGACCGGAACGTCGGTATCAAGTGGACCACGTTGATCCGTTTCGAAGAGACTTTGCAGGATCAGGCGATTTGGGATCTCGCGGCGAAGGCCGGCTGCTGCACGCTCTACTACGGCATGGAATCCGCGAACGAGCGTGTGTTGAATCTCATGGACAAGCATGCGCGGAAGAGCGTGATCCAGAACAATCTGCACCAAGCGGCCAAGGCCGGCATCTGGAACCACGTGATGGCGTTCTACGGGTTCCCGGGCGAGACGCGCGATGAGGCGCTGGAGACGCGGCAGTTCGTCATCGACAATCAGCCGGTGATCCATTCGGTCGAGCTGTTTTATTTCGTGGCCTATCGCCACACGCCGATGGTGCGCAATCCGGACAAGTTCGGTATCACGATCCATAAGCAAGAGGAGTATGACCTGCCGCTGGATTATTACTACACGCTGAATGAGCCGGTGGGGATCTCTTGCCTAGACGCGATGCAGCTCTGCGAAGAGTTTTATAAGAACGACTTTCAGCCTTGGGCGGTGCGGGTGAATAGCCGCGAACATGTGTTCCTCTACATCTCCAAATTCGGCACGAACAAGTTGCCGCAGATTTATGCGGCGACGAAGGATGGCGCAACGACCGAAGGGGTATCGGGGTTGGTGACCTGGCCGATGGCCGTCGCCGAAGGAGCAGGAGAGAAGGACGGGGAGACGTCGCTCTCGCGGGTGGTCTCCCACGGCGTCGAATAACAGGGCTGCTGAAAACGGCCTCCCGCGTCGTTCTCGGCTCGTCAAAATCCTCACCGTACCCTGAGGGTACGCCTCCGGTTTTGACCCGCCTGCGGCCTAGCGGGAAGCCGTTTTGAGCAGCCCTGGGGCTGCGGAGTTGCCTGGATGATGAAAACGCCATCTCACGGCGTTCTCGGTCGGGTGTCTCCCTGCGACGTACCGCAAGGGTACGACTCAGTCGCCACCATCCCTGCGGCCATGTGGTATGACGTTTTGATCATCCGGTGGGGAAATCCGGCGCGTGAAACAAGAAGCGTCTCTCGCGAGATACGAACGACGAGAGAGGGGCGACGGTGTTCTCAGGGGGCGTTTCACGAGCGACGGTGGTTGTCGTCGGGGACGACTAACGCAGCAAGCAGGGCATAGGAAGCCTCGACCAAGCGGGTCATCTCCTCGGCTTTTGTGTAGGCCTGCATGTATTTCTTGGGATTGTTCGTGAGGTTGGCGAAGCGCTGAGGCGCCCAGGTGTGGAGAAGAGCGTCGCGCTGTTGATTGAGTTGTTCGAGGCTATAAGGCTGAGAGAGTGCGAACAGCGCCAAAGCCTGGGCCAGCCGGTCGTCGGTCATAGCGGAAGTTTCCCGGTTCGATCCTGACATTGTCAATGGAGTCTTCGTCGTCCCAGCGGCGACAGGCAAGGGATATCACCTGTGGCCACCACTCTTCCGATTTTTCAGCCGACCCCGATCTTCAAAGATCGCACCGACTATCGGCAGGTGCTCATTAGGGAAATGGACGCGGGAAAAATTCCCCTGAGTCTGGGGCGGGACTGCCCGGTCAAATGCGAGTTCTGTTATGAACTCGATCATTCCTACCGTGAAACACTCGATCCGCCGAAAACCAGCGATGAGGATTGGAAGTTCATCCTCGAGTACATCAGCCGGAAGCCCACTGATCCCACGCAGTTCTGGTGCCTCGGCGGCAATGAGTTCATGGAATGGACCGATCTGTTTCTCCATCCCAAGGCCATGGAATGGGTCGAGGACTTTCTCAAATATACCGACAAGAGTATCCAGTTTTTTACCGTCGGGTTTGTGCATGTGCCCAAGATCCACCAACTGGCTGCACAGTATCCGGGACGAATCAACTTTGAACTGTCGGTGATTACGCTCAGCGACTACCGGCAGCGGTTGATGCCGCATGCGCCGTCCGTCAAGCATCTCATGAAGGTGTTGGATGGACCAGCCGTGTCTTCCGCGAACTTCTACGCGTTCGACCAATACACGATGTCGAAGGATGCGGCGACGATTTCCGCGATCAACCAGCAATGCGTGCTCTGGATGGGGACGCTCACTCCGGTGCGGGGTCTCAAGGAAGAGACGGCCTCGCTCATGCGGCAGGGGCGGAAATTCCTGCCGGAGGAGGCGACGCGGATCTATCACTTAGGGTTGCCGAATCTGCAGACCATTCACACCGAATCCTACACCACGGCATTCTTGAGCCGCCGCCGCATCGTCAGCCTCTTCGATTCATTGGAATTGCAAAAAAAGGATACGGTGGTGATGGCGGGCAGTGTCCACAAGATTCTGACTATGTTTCGGAAGAATCGCGCGAAGTTTCTCTACGTCCCGAATGCCTTGCTCAGCGGCGATTCGGATTGCACGGTGCTCTTAACCTTCGATGATATCGCGCGTCGGTTGACGACGGAAAAGGTCGTCCACGTGCCGAAATGCATCATGCAGTCCGGGCGGGGCCCCTATACCGATATCACCGGCGTGAGCCTGGAGCAGTTCACCAGGAAAACTGGTGTGCGCGTGAAGGTGCTGCACAAGATCGACACCCGATTCGCCAATCAGCAGCTCTATCGACACGGGTCACTGCAGAACTACGTGGAGCAATACCTCAATAATCCGTTGAGAGCTGCGTACGAAGCGATTCCACGCCCCTCTTAGACGGCTGGTGAAAACGCCATTTGCCGGCGTTTTCGGTCACCTGTCTCCCTGCGACGGTAGAAGTAGGGAGGGGGCACTGAAGGGGTTTATCCGTTCACCAAGAGTATGTGATTGGTGAACGGGTCGACAAAGTTTGGTATGTACCGCCTCAGTTGCCGCGCTCCCCGCGGCCTTGGCAGATGCCGTTTTGACCAGCCGGCGCCTGCAACCCAAGATGCATGCCTAACACATCGGGTTGCCGAAATCCTCAATGTACCCCTTAGCTACGGCCTCGTGGGACGCCGTTTTGAGCAGCCTTCCCAATTCTTAGGCGCCGATCTGTGTCGCTCCGCCTCCCCCTTGCAAAAAATACTGGCTCGGGGCAACATGCCGCCAGCATCTTCTTGAGGAGTGTATGCCCGGGCAACGGCGATTACAGTTCTATCAGGCCGACGTGTTTACCGATGAACCATTTGGCGGGAATCCCGTGGCGGTGTTTCCGGACGCGGACGGGTTGACCGACGTCGAGCTACAACAGATCGCTCGCGAGATGAATCTCTCGGAAACCGTGTTTGTGTTTCCTCCCACTGACCAGGCGGCTGTCGTCAAGATGCGCATTTTTACACCAACGCAGGAAATTCCCTTCGCCGGACATCCGGTCATCGGGACGTTTTTTGTGCTGAGTACATTGGATCGCTTCGCGCTCCGGGAACCGGTCACACGGGTGCTGCAGGAATGTAATCTCGGCCTGTTTCCCGTCGATATCCATTCCCATGACGGGATGATCGAACGCGTGGTCATGGCGCAACCGAGCCCGCAGTTTCTGGATGTGATCGACGAACCGGAAGCGCTCTTTGCCATCGCCCGGTCCCTGGGCATTACCAAGGCCGCGATTACCGAAACCCGTTTTCCCGTGCAGGTGGTCTCGACGGGGCTTCCGGTCATCATCGTGCCGGTGCGCACTTTGACGGCTGTGCGTTCGATCGTTCCTGATGTCGCGGCTATCGCCGAGTTGTCACAACAGTATGGGGCCAACGGCATGATGGTCTTCAGCACGATGACGGTTGAACAGTCTTCCACCGTGCATACGCGCATGTTCGCCCCGTTGATCGGCATCGTGGAAGACCCCGCGACCGGCAGCGCCAGCGGCGCGCTGGGTGCCTATCTGGTGCAGCATGGAGTCGTCGATATCAGACCGGAGACTGAGATCACCGCCGAGCAGGGGTACGAGATCGATCGCCCCTCTCGCATTTTCATTCAGGTGAATTCCGACGACGATGCGATTCAGGGTGTGATGGTCGGTGGAGAAGCGGTGATGGTGGTGGAGGGGACGCTCACCTTCTAAGGCAGTTGTGAGTTGTGAATACTTAAGTGTTGAGTCACGAATCGCTCCGAATCCCGGGACTCAGGACTCACAACTCGACACTCAACATGGTTTGTTACACTGAGGTGTTATGAACGCGGTTGTCTTCCACGAGCATGGCGGGCCGGGAAAGCTGCAGTATCAGGACATGCCGATGCCGACGATCGGCGCCGACGAAGTCCTTGTGCAGGTCAAGGCCTGCGCATTGAACCATCTGGATATCTGGATTCGGCAGGGGAGTCCCGCCTATCCGATGCCGCTCCCTCATATTCTCGGCTCGGACATCGCCGGCGTGGTGCAGCAGATCGGCTCGCAGGTGGAAGGGGTGGCCGTGGGGGAGCGCATCTATGTGTCTCCCGGTGTCGGGTGCGGCCGGTGTGAGCAGTGTCTAGCCGGTCGCGACAATATGTGCCGGTCCTATGGATTGATCGGGGCGATGTGCCACGGCGGCTACGCAGACTATGTGAAGGTGCCGGCCAGGAACGTGCGCCCGATTCCCGGCACTCTGTCGTTCGAACAGGCCGCGGCTTTTCCTCTGGTGTCCGTGACTGCCTGGCATATGCTGTTCGGGTTAGCGGAGATACGGCCCGGCGAAGACGTGTTGATCATGGGCGCCGGCAGCGGGGTTGGGCACATGGCGATCCAGATGGCCAAACTGGCCGGCGCTCGTGTGTTGACCACGGTCGGGAGCGAAGAGAAAGTTGCGAAGGCCGAGGCCCTAGGCGCGGATGAAGTCATCATTCACAGCCGCGAGCAGGTCAATCAGCGGGTGCGGGAGTTGACGCATCGCCGCGGTGTGGATGTGGTGATCGAGCACATCGGCCCGGAGGTTTGGACGCAGTGCATCGATTCGTTGGCGAAGGGCGGGCGGCTGGTCACCTGCGGCGCGACGACGGGCGCTGAGGTTAAGCTCGATCTGCGCTACGTGTATTCGCGGCAGCTGACGATCAAGGGGTCATACATGGGCTCCCAGAGCGAGTTGTTGAAGGCCGCTCACCTGATCGGCGTCGGGAAGTTGCGGCCGGTGATCGACCGCACGTTTCCACTGTCGGAGGCCAGGGGTGCGCAAGAATATCTTTTGAATCGGAAATTTTTTGGTAAAATCGTGCTGACTGTTCCGTAATCGGCTTCATTATCCGCTCTCTTGTCCCAACGGGCAGAAAGGTATGTGACATGGCGACTGTTGCGCAAATCATGAACAAGAAACCTCAAAGCGTCGGTCCGGCGACGTCTATTCGCGGTGCGGCGAAGAAGATGCGCACCTTGCGAGTCAGCTCCCTGCTGATCAAAAAGGGGAAAAATCATGTCGGGATCGTGACCGACACGGATCTGGTCCGAAAGGGTTTGGCCACCAATCAGGACGTAGGCAAGCTCACGGTCGAACAGGTGATGACCTCTCCGCTCTGCACCATCGAAAGCAATCAGGCCGTTGACGACGCTCAGGATATGATGGGCGATCTCGGCGTGCGCCATCTGGCGGTCACCAAGGGCGGGTCGATCGTCGGCGTCGTGTCGGTCCGCGATCTCTTGCTGCACTACAAGCGGTATGCGCAATCGAGACTGGCTGAGAGGCAGACGTATTCTGAACCCAAGATCAGCCAAGACTAGTCGGATGCTGAAAACGGCCTCCAACTTCGTTCTCGGTCGCACGGCTCCCTGCGACGTACCGCAAGGGTACGCCTCAGTCGCCGTTCTTCCTGCGGCCTTGTTGGAGAACCGTTTTGAGCATCCTCAGCCACCGTTCAAAACGGCTTCCAGCTTCGTTCTCGGCTCATCAAAATCCTCGACGTACCGCTGCGGGTACGCCTCCGGTTTTGCTTTGCCTGCGGCCTTGCTGGAGAGCCGTTTTGAACATCCTTCATCGGGCGGATGCTGAAAACGGCCATCAGCTTCGTTCTCAGTCGTGCATCTCCCTGCGACGTACCGCAAGGGTACGCCTCAGTCGCCGCACTCCTTGTGGCCTCGCTGAATAACCGTTTTGAGCATCCTTGATTAGGCAAAGAGCGCAAGCGGTTTTCTGCTTCCTTTTCGGCGCATCAAAATCATCGACATCAGCTCACAGACGTCAGTTCTGAGCAAACCTCAAAGCTGAAGACTGATTGCTGATCGCTGAAAGCGGACGAGCTACTACTTCGTGAGTTCTTTGATGAGGTGACCAAGTTCGGGGAGGATGAGCTTTTCCATCGCCAGGCGCACGGCGTTTTCCGACCCTGGGGTGGAGAACAACACGCGGCCTTTGATGATGCCGGCGGTGGCCCGGCTCATGATGGCCGGTGAGCCGATTTCTTGATAGGTCAGGAACCGGAAGACTTCGCCGAATCCGTCCAACCGCTTTTCCAGCATGCCATCGACCGCTTCAAACGTGGAGTCTCGTCTGGAGATCCCCGTCCCGCCGTTGATGATGATGGCCTGCACGGAATCATCAGCAATGCCCTCTGTGATCCGTGCCGTGATCTGCGCCGGCTCGTCTCTGACGAGATGGTAGGCTGCGATCGTGTGGCCGTTCTCTTTCAGGAGCTTCTGAATCAACTGGCCGCTGGTGTCGGTGTCGGGCGTCCGTGTATCGCTGCAGGTGATAACCATGCAGCCGACAGAGCGTGGAGCGTGGTGTTTGTGTTCTTTGTGGCTTGGGGTGCTCATAGCGATCGAATGATGAACATGCCTTCCAGCATCGTTCTCAGCTCCTCAAAATCCTCAACGTACCCATGAGGGTACGCCTCCGGGTTTGAGTCGCCTGCGGCCTTGCTGGAAAGGCATGTTGATCATCCTCAAAGAAAAGGGATGATGGGAGTTACTTCCAGATGCTGTCCGGATTCAGCTTCGCGGCCGGTTTGCCGCCCTTGATGTGTTCATCGAGGATGGTCGCGACATCGGCTTCCGTCACCTTGGAATACCAGGTGCCTTCCGGATACACGACGACGGTTGGTCCTTGCTCGCAAGGGCCCAGGCAGGAGGATCCCGTGACCAGCACGTCACCCGGCATGATGCCGCGTTGCATCAGGCCCATATTGAAGGTCATGAGCAATTGCGCGGAGCCCTGGCCTCCGCAGGACGGTTTCGGGTGACCCGGCGGTCGGGCGTTGGTGCAGACAAGGATATGATGTTTGGGTTTCGGCATCGTGACCTCAATGTATGGATAAGTGACGATCTGTGGCGTGTGTCAGGCCGGCTTATACGCTTTCCACTGCTCGCTGCATGCTTCGGGCAACTTCCATTGTTTGACGCCCTTGAGCACCCAGTCGATATAATGTTCCTTCGGTTTGAACTTGCCGATGGGATTCGCCGCATGGGTCGTGACCAATAACTTTTCGCCCTCTTCGGTGATCACGGTCACCGGGAGGTGCCGGTATGCGCCTTGCGGCACATCGTTCTCGAACTCGTCGAGGATTTTGAGATCTTCGTCGGTGATTTCAAAGACGGCCCCCCAGACTTTCTCTCCCGGCGACGGCACGACGCTCGCCAGGCCGCAGCGCCACTGCGTCGACCAGCGGCAGAACTGTACGTTGTGGTCGGGGAGATAGGCCGTGAAAAGGAACTTATGTTCCGGGGCACGACGCTTGAGTTGGGACGGGTTCAAGTTATCCGCGTAAAAGAAGAACTTCATTGAACGGTGAGGCTCCCAATGGTGTCTTGTAAGTTGACCGGTACTTGTACCATAGCGCTGCGCAGCCTTGTCAAGCGCGGCGATGGCGCTTCGCTTCCAGGCTTCTCATTTCTCCGCAGGCTGGTCACTAATTGACAGTGAAATCACCTGCCACATATAGTGATCAGTTCATTCGACATGATCGGCAGAGGTCGTAAACGGTTATGAGTAAAGTCATCCATTACGCGGTGCTCCTGCTTCTCGTCATCGGGGGGCTGGTCTATTGGTGGATGAAGCCGCCAGGCGCCAATCCAATGACCGATCCGCGCGCGGCCGAGGCTCTCGCGCTGGTGCAGACTCACCGCGCTGCCGGCTATCCGACAATCCTTCAGGCGTTCAACGAACGAGCGCGAATTCTAGCGGCCCGCAAGCTGGGCCTGCGGTTAGGGGAATGGCAAGTGATCAAGCAGGATGAGCAGCGATACGAAGTACGAATTTACATGCGCGAACAGGGCACGACGCAGTGGTTCGAGCGTGATTTTATCTGGCACGTCGATCTGGGTACGAAACGCGTGAATGCCGCTTCGTTGCCTGCCGACGGATTGATGCCCGAAGGTCCTGATAGCGGACGCGCAGGAACTCCTCCCGCCGGTGCGCCTCCGTTCCCTCCTACAATGTAAGCGGCACTTTCACCTGCACGTCGGACCCCTGTACGCGCACTTCTACGCAGGCGACACGGATCTCTGGATTCTCCGGCCGCTCGCCTGTATGAACATTGAACCGCCACCCATGCCAGGGGCATTCAATGAGGTCGCCTTCCAGACAGCCTTCGCCCAGCGGTCCGCCTGCGTGCGGACACGTGTTGTCGACGGCTCGAAACGTTCCCTCCACATTGCAGAGGGCGAGGAAGATGCCGTCGACTTCCACGGTGCGACAGGTACCCGGCGGGATCTGGTCGACTTGGGCTACGGTGACATAACCGGCGTGAGCATCCATGTGTCCCTTGTGCGTTACAGGATGATCCAGAGTGATTTACCACGGGGTAACATTGTGCGGACTAGGGCCTAAGCGCTTGATTTCATTGGCGGCATATGGCATAGATGAAGCGGGAACCATTCACGGAAGGGTCACAACAGCGCCGCCGTTTGCTATGCTTTAAATAGTGTTCTCATAGGAGACCGCCGGAGCCACTATGGAAATGACCTTGTTGCTCAACTCCACCTATGAACCGCTGCGTGTCCTGCATTGGCAAAAGGCCATTACCTTGCTCTGGCAGGGGAAGGTCGAAGTCCTCGAAGTCTACGACCGTCAGATCCACGGCATCTCGATCTCGATCAAACTCCCCTCGGTGATGCGGCTCTTGAAGCTGGTCAAGCTCAAGGATAGTCACCGCGCCGTGAAATTTTCACGCATCAACATTTTTACGCGGGACAGCTACTGCTGCCAATATTGCAAACATAAATTCCGCACGGAAGAACTCACCTTTGACCATGTCGTGCCCATCGCGAAGGGCGGGCGCAAGACCTGGGAAAACATTGTGACGGCCTGTTGGCGATGCAACAACCGGAAGAGCGGACGGACGCCGGAAGAAGCCAACATGCGCCTGATTAAAAAACCCGTGAAGCCTCGCTGGAGTCCCACGGTCACCATAACCATCGGGATTCGCAACACGCCGGAAAGCTGGCGGGACTATCTCTACTGGAATCTCGAGTTGGATGCCGATCCTTCCGATCCATAGAGTGTTTATCAATCTTCTCTGGGTCAGTACACTTTGTCGATGGTGATGGTCACGTCCTTCCCGCCCGGTAGTGTCGGATTTTTCGGATAGCGCCCTTCCATATCGCCCGGCTGCGGTTGCCCTGCTTGGCCATCGCGATCCAGGCGAGCGATTACATCGACCATCCCTTTCAACTCGCTGCCCTTCACCATCACATCCTCGTTCGTAATTTCGAATTGCACCGGAAATTTCGGTCCGTCGAATCGTTTTGCTGCGATGGGGCGCGGGGGACCGGTTGGACGGCGCACGATGACGAACAGCACATCCGTCGGTTTGACCTGGTCGGCCAGATTGGGCGCGATCTGCACCTGTCCGGCGATCGATCCTCCGCCCTGATCCGGCTCTCCGATATGGGCGACGCCGAAATAGGCCGCCACGGCCGCTATGCCGATGATCCCGCCGGCCATCGCCAGTGATCGTCCTGTATATCCAGCCACAATAGACTCCTTTGTTGCGCGATAGCCCTGAGACTTCCGTCCTAAACTGCGGCGCATTATACCCAGCTCGCGGCGCAAAGGGGAATGGCGTGGACGGTTTACGCTGTGAAATCCGCTGTTGTATGATACGCGTTCACGGTATTGTCGGCTTGTTGGAGGAAGATCAATCATGGCTGCAAATTCCGGGTTTCAAATTTCACTCGATGTGCGTGGGTGGCCGGTCCTTGTCATCGGGGGCAATGAGGAAGCGGCTGAAAAGGCACAGCGGCTGTTGGATGCCGGCGCCAAGGTGACGGTCGTCAGTCCTACGCTCCACGAAGCGCTCCGCAAACTTGCGGCCTCCGCGAAAATCATTCATCGCGGGAGGCATTTTCGCGCCAACGATCTGGAGAGCGTGATTCTCGTCTTAAATACGTTGCGCGATGATCGCGCACTCGCGCACTCGCTGATCAGGCTGGCTCGCGAACAGAAATTCCTGCTCTGGTCCGTCGACCAGCCCGATGTCTCGAACGTCGTGATGCCGGCCGTGGTCAGTTCCGGTCATGTTCGCGTGGCGATCAGCTCGAGCGGGCAGGCGCCGGCCTTGTCCGGGTTCATGAAAGAAGATCTGGAGCGGATTCTGGACAGCGAATTTGCCGCCTTCGTCGATTGGCTTGCCCAGCTTCGCGAGCAGGCAAAGGCCAATGAGCCCGATGCGGAAAAACGCCGGGCGCTTCTTCGTGAAGCGCTGGACGGATTCCGTCTCCTCGGCAAGGTGCAATACCCGAAGGTGTGGCAGGAACAGCGCGCCGCTCAACAGGCTCCAGCAGCCCCGGCATCCACGACGTAGGAAGGACAATCGGACCATGGTGTTATTGGAATTCAGCATGTCGCCGCTGGGCAAGGGCGAAAGTGTGAGCAAGTATGTCGCGCGCTCCCTCGACATCATCGATAAAAGCGGGGTGGCCTATCGATTGAATCCGATGGGCACGGTGTTGGAAGGGGAGTGGGACGAGGTCATGGCGGTGGTGAAGAAGTGCTACATGCGCATGCGCAAGGATTGTAACCGCGTGTCCTGCAGCATCAAGATCGACTATCGCAAGGGGCCGAAGGGGCGGTTGGACAGCAAGGTGTCGAGTGTGCAAACGCAATTGAAACGAAAACTGAAGGTGTAAATTCGAGTTACGGCGCGACGACGTCTGGGCGGGCGTCGTAGCGCAGGGTACCTTCGGTCTTGAATCGGACCGAAAGACTTGCGGTCTGTACCGCGAGGTCTTTCAGCGACAACCGGCTGACCGTTCCTCGCAACCGCCCACCGGCCAGCTCGCGGTTGAGCCCCTTCTCGAGCGCCTGCCGCATCAGATCCAATTCCTCACGAATCGGTAAGGTCAGTCTGCGGGCCAATTCTTCCCGCAGCGGTTCGTGCAGCCATTCTTCCGCCAGGTCCGTGGCGGGGGTGCGTTCCTTGATGGTGTAATCGACCTCCCGGAACAGGATACGTCCCGCCGGTTCGTCATAAGCCGGTGTTCCCTTGAGACGGAGGGTCAACGGCAGGAGTCCGCGGAGGGTCAATTCAACTCCCACCTGGTTGCCCAGAGGATAGAGGGTGGCGTTGACGATCTTGATCGCGCCCACGCCCAGCGACCATTCCTGGCCGATGACGGCTTCGCGCAGACGTTGATTCGCTTCTTCGATCGGCACCTGCAACGCGAAATCGACATGAAACCCGTCGTCCTGGAAGTGATCCTGCGGTTCGGGAAGCGGCAGGCGGCGCGGCGCGGGTTTCGAACCTCGTACCACGGCCGGTTTGGCGATCACACCAAAGCCGGCGGCGGGGCTGCCGGAAAGCGGCGCGATGCCGGCCGTGGCAGTGCTCTCAGGGTTCAGCAAGAGCCACAGCTGTTCCGTCTCATCCAGCAGCAACGGTTCCTGAAGATCGTTCCAGATGCGGGCTGCCGCCGGTTTTACGGTGACGAGGCCGGCTGCCTTGCGATCGACCGCCGGCAGGACTTCCTGTAAATCACTCCGATACACTTGTGCCATCAATGGGCCGGCGTTCACGCCCTGCTCGGACAACACACAGGATTGAGTCGATTGCACGGCGCTGACCTGACTGGCCGGGAGTACCGTATAGCTGCGACCTTGTTTGAGCCGCGTCGTCACGGTGACCGACAGTCGTCCTGTTCCTGTGGACGCGTCGCGCTGTCCGCATTCGGCGATTTTCGTGATGGCCCCTTTGATCTGCTTGGCATATTCCACACCGAACGGCACGGTGCTGTTGGACAGCAACTGGTCTCCCGCTGTGGTCAAGCCCTGTTCGTCAGGCCAGAGCCGATACTTGAGAAAACCGCTTCCTCCGCCCAACGTGACCCATTCACGACCGTGGCTTCGATGTGTCGCGAGTTGCTGATGGATAGTCCCATACAACTCGGCGAGAGGTGTCACCGGAATCGGGATGTGGATGGTCATGGTGGAAGGGGTTACTCCGGCTTGTCCGGAGGCCGGTGTCCCTGCGGCCATGGCCGGGGTGATCGGGATTGCCGCCAGGATGGCGGCGCACACGCGAATCAGATGGCACTGCGTCAATGAAATCCAGCTGGTCATGCTCGTGTCCTCATGCCGTGTCCGAGACGGATCGTGATCAGAGGGCTCTCTCGAGACTACGTATGGACTATGAGGGAACGGGGCTGGGAAGGCAAGGGGAGGCCTGGCGCCACGTGGCAGGACGCTTTTCCTGGTGCGTGGGCGTCAGCTTTCCCGGGAGGTTTCGCCGGCAGGCGAGACGAGTGGGAGATAACGACGCGGCACACGGGGACCGATGGCGCAGAGAATTTCGTAGGGAATGGTCTGCTGCCAGGCGGCGAGGTCGGCTGCGGTGATCCGCTGGGAGCCCTGTTGCCCGATCAAGATGGCCTCCTGTCCAACTTGGACGCCCTGCACATCCGTGACGTCGATCATCGTCATATCCATACATACCCGCCCGATCACCGGCACTCGTTGTCCGCCGATGAGTACCGTTCCACGATTCGAGAGCAGCCGATTGTACCCGTCGGCATAGCCGACCGGAAGCACTGCCACGCGCGTCTGCCGAGAAGCGATGAAGGTCCGGTTGTAACTGACGCTGCCTCCCGGTGGAATCGTATGCACATGAGCGACCGCCGTCTTCCAGGTGAGGATCGGTTGCAACTCGGGAGCCGCCGTGTCGTTCGAGAGGGTATGGTAGCCATACAGCATGATGCCTGGCCGTACGAGGGAGTGAAGGCTGGCAGGATATTTGATAATGCCCGCGCTGTTGGCCACATGAATCAACGGAATCGCGAGGCCGCGTTCACGCACGTGGTTGAGGCCCTGTTGGAATTGCGCGAGTTGCTCCTCCGTCTGTCCGGCATCCCGATTGTCGGCATCAGACAGATGCGTCATGAGGCCCTCCAGGCGCAGAGGCGCGTGCAGTTCAGCCCTGGAAAGGAGTTCGGGCAGTTCACGGGGCAGCACACCCAAGCGCCCCATGCCGGTTTCGATCTTGATGTGGACGGGATACGGGGTGGTAGCGGGCTCGACCGCCGCGGCAAAGGTCTGGAGCAAATCGGCACGATAGAGGACCGGAGTCAGCCGATGCGCAGCCAGATCCGGAAATTGAGCGGGCATGGTCGCGCCTAGGACGACGATGTCATCACGGACACCGGCCTGGCGAAGCGCGACGCCTTCGTCCACGGTGGCCACGCCGAACCGGCGCACGGCCAGTTGTCGTAAGGCGCGGGTAATTTCGATTGCGCCATGTCCGTACGCGTTGGCCTTGACGACGGCAAGGATGTCGGCGTGCGGCGCCAGACGCCGCACATGGGCCACATTCTGTGCGAGGGCAGTCAGGTCGACGGAGGCTGAAGTTGGGGAGGATTCGGACGGCTGGTACACGCAGTGTTTGACAACAGAATCTAGCGCTAGACTTCCAGAATTTCGCCTTCTTTTTTCTTCATCATGTCGTCGATTTTCTGCACATACTGGTCGGTCAGTTTTTGAATTTCTGTTTCCGACTTTCGCAGTTCATCTTCGGTAAGCGCGGCATCTTTTTGCAGCTTCTTGAGTTCTTCGTTTCCGTCCCGCCGAAAACCGCGAATCTGCACCTTCATCTCTTCGCCGTGTTTCTTGCAGACCTTGATGAGATCTTTGCGGCGCTCTTCGGTGAGCGGTGGAAGGGGAATGCGAATCATCTTGCCGTCGTTCGACGGCGTCAGTCCAAGGTCGGAGGTTTGAATCGCCTTTTCGATTTCCCGGATGAGGTTCTGTTCCCACGGCTGAATCGTGATGAGGCGGGCTTCCGGCGTGGCCACGTTTGCCACCTGTTTCAGTGGGGTTAGCGTACCGTAATAGTCGACTTTGATCCCGTCGAGGAGAGCCACTGAGGCGCGACCGGTGCGGATTCCCGCCAAATCGCGTTTCAAATGCTCGATCGCGTGATCCATCTTTTCGGTAACCCGGTGTTTCACGTCTTGCGCCGTCGACATCAGCTTCTCCCTTAACGGCTTTCCACGGTGACCAGAGTTCCGATGGGATCACCCTGGACGACGCGTTTGAAGTTGCCCTTTTCTTTCAAGTTGAAGACGATCAATGGCAGCCGGTTGTCCATGCACAAGCTGATGGCGGTCGAGTCCATGACTTTGAGATTCTGGGTGAGAATCGAGAGAAACGGAATCTCACGGTACTTTTTAGCTTGCGGATTTTTAACCGGATCGCTGTCGTAAATGCCGTCGACTTTGGTGCCCTTCATGATGACCTGCGCGCCGATTTCCATCGCCCTGAGCGACGCGGCGGTATCGGTGGAGAAATAGGGGTTGCCCGTTCCTCCGGCAAAGATCACCACGCGTTTCTTTTCCAAGTGCCGGATGGCTCGCCGCCGGATGTAGCCCTCGGCCAGCTGTCGCATTTCAATCGCCGACTGGACACGCGTGCTGACCCCGCGGCCTTCCAGCGCGTTCTGAAGCGCGAGCGCGTTCAACACGGTCGCAAGCATACCCATGTAATCGGCGGAGGCCCGCTCCATACCGCGGGCACTGGCGGCCAGGCCGCGGAAGATATTGCCGCCGCCGATGACGACGGCCACCTCGACGTCCATCGCGACCACGTCGGCAATTTCTTCCGCCAGCCCTTCGAGAATCGAGGGTTGGATGCCATAGCCCTGCTCACCGGCCAGCATTTCTCCGCTGACTTTCAGGAGGATGCGGCGGTAGTGGGCAGAACTCATGCTTGGCCTAGTTGGAACCGTGTAAACCGGCGGATGTTCATGTTCTCGCCGATGGTGGCAATTTGTTGCGCCAGGAGATCCTTGATCACGACGGACGGATCCTTGATGAACGCCTGTTCGAGCAAGCAGTTCTCTTGATAGAACTTTTCGAGTTTGCCTTCAACAATTTTCGGCCAGGCGGCCGGCGGCTTCCCGAGTTCCTTGGCTTGCCCTTCGTAAATGCTCCGTTCTTTCGCGACCACATCGGCGGCGATCTCTTCCCGTCTTACATATGACGGGCTTGCGGCTGCCACCTGCAGGGCGAGATCGTTGACGAAGGATTTAAACTGCTCATTGCGCGCCACGAAATCGGTTTCGCAGTTCACTTCGATGAGCACGCCGATTTTTCCTCCGGCATGGATGTAGGCGTGGATCAGGCCCTGGTTGGTTTCACGTCCGGCCTTCTTCTGCGCCGCCGCCAACCCCTTCTGTCGAAGGTAATCGATCGCTTTGTCGATGCTGTTTCCGTTTTCGGTTAAGGCCTTCTGGCAATCCAGAATGCCGGCCCCGGTTTTTTCACGCAACTCTTTCACGAGCTCACTCAAACTTGCCATGGCTTCCTCAGTTGGTCGAATACAACAATGTCATCATGCGGGATGCGGCTCTTAGGATGCGGACACGCCGGCCAATTTTGCCGCCGGTTTGGCGGCGCCGCCGGCCGGTGCCGATGCGAATTCAGTCTCTTCCTGTTGGGTGCGGAGATGGGCGCCTTCAAGGCAGGCGTCCGCAATCCGGGAGATAATCAGCTTGATGGAACGGATCGCGTCGTCGTTGCCGGGAATGGGATATTGAATGTGATCCGGATCACAATTCGAATCGACGATGGCAATGACGGGAATTTCCAGCCGGCTGGCCTCAAGGATGGCAATGTGCTCGATGCGCGTATCGAGAATAAACACCGCGCCGGGGAGGGCGCGCATGTTGCGAATACCGGACAAGTTCTTCTGCAGTTTGACGACTTCCTTCTGCATCTGTCCGAGCTCTTTTTTCGTGTGGCCCTGATGCGTCGGATCAGCGAGGGTCGCTTCCATTTTTTTCATTTTGTCGATGCTGCGGCGTATGGTCTGGAAGTTCGTCAGCATGCCGCCCAGCCAGCGCTGGTTGATGTAGAACTGGTTGGCTCGCTTGGCCTCTTCTTCCAAAATCTCGGCCGCTTGGCGCTTGGTGCCGACGAACAGGACGGAGTCACCGGCCGCCACGGTGTCACGTGCGAAGGCATAGGCCTGTTCCATGCGCTCGACCGTCTGTTGAAGGTCGATAATGTAGACGCCATTGCGTTCCCCGAACAGGAATCGTTTCATCTTCGGATTCCAACGGTTCGTCTGGTGTCCGAAGTGGACGCCGGCTTCCAGCAATTCCTTAATCGCAACTACTCCCATACCTTCACCTCCCTCCGAAGCCTGCAGAGCGCCTGGCGAACGCCAACGGCGAGGGGGATGTCCCCCTTATACTCAGGCTGCGCAGCGTGCGCATCACGCTGGTGTGGATTTAAATAAGACGTCCCTGATTTTGGATGCGATCATGTGAACGGTGGGACGAACCATTCACCGCTCGAAACGCCGGAACGCTAGCACAATGGCTGGGATTTTGCAACCGCGCGAGGCCGCTTATGATCGATAACTCGCGTTGATCCGCACGTATTCGTAAGATAAATCTGTCGTCCACATGTGTGCTCCGGCCTTGCCCTGAGCCAGATCGATGAGAATGGTGAACTCTTTGGATTTGAAGACCTTGGTCAATTGCCGTTCGGCTGCCCGCCCGAGTCCTAAGCCCTTGCGCACCATCGGCACGCCTCCAAATTGCAGGCTGACGCGGGAGGGGTCAAGGGGCACCCCTGCGCGTCCGAGCGCTGCCATGACGCGCCCCCAGTTGGCGTCGCCGCCGAAGAGCGCGGTTTTGACCAGATTTGACGTCGCCACCGTTTGCGCGATCTGTTTCGCGGCTGTAGTCGTCGCGGCTCCTGTCACTTCCACCCGGACGACTTTGGTGACACCCTCGCCGTCCCAGCAGATTTTCAGCGCCAGGGTGCGGCAGACTGTTTCGAGCATCGCGCAGAAGCGTGTGAAATCTGCCGACCCGGGTTTAATGAGACGATTTTCTGCCATCCCGTTGGCCAGGCAGAGCACGGTGTCGTTCGTACTGGTGTCGCCATCGACGGTGATGCAATTGAATGATTGATCGACCGCCTGTCGGAGCGCCGCTTGAAGGGCCCGTTGCCCGATGGCGGCGTCTGTCGTCAGATAGCCCAGCATCGTCGCCATGTTGGGATGAATCATGCCCGAGCCCTTGGCCATGCCGCCGACGGTCACCATTTTCCCGCCGAGTTGAGCGCGGACAGCAACTTGCTTGGGTTTGAGGTCGGTCGTCATGATGGCTGAAGCTGCCTCGGATCCGCCTCGCCGTGTCAGGCGGGCGGCCAGTGCGGGCAGCGCTTCTCGGATACACGCGATCGGAAGCGGTTGACCGATGACTCCCGTCGAACCGACGAAGATGGTGTGCGGGGGGCAGTGGAGGGCGGTTGCCGCCAGTTTCGCCATCTCCTTGGCAGCCTGCAGGCCTTCCGGCCCTGTACAAGCGTTGGCGTTCCCGCTATTGACGAGAAACGCACGGCCGACGCCCTGCTTGAGGTGCAGGCGATCGAGGATGACCGGTGCGGCCACGACTTGATTGGTCGTGAACACTCCGGCTACCGGACCTTCGCGGTCAGACACGAGCAAGGCCAGGTCGAGTTGCTGCTTTTTTTTCTTTTTGATGCCGCTGTAGACTCCGGCGGCCCGAAAACCGATCGGCGCGGTCACGCCTCCAGAAATTGTCTTCATCGCTCTTCCTGTGTGAGGTGAAATTGACCCGGTCCGGCATGCTCATGCATGTGGGTGCTAGGGATAGATGCCTGGAGCCACGAGTCCGGTTTCCTCCGGATAACCCAACATGAGGTTCATCGCTTGAATCGCTTGTCCGGCCGCTCCTTTGATCAGGTTGTCGATGGCAGACACGGTGACGACCCAGCCGGCCCGCCGATCGATGTGCACGGCGATGTCGCAGTAGTTGGCGCCTCGCACGTGGCGGGGATTCGGCATAGCTCCTTCCAGAAGTCGCACAAATCGCTCGCCCTTATAAAAATCCCGATAGAGTGTCCGTAGTTCGGCGACATCCGGTTGTGCCTTCATTCGGGCATAGGCGGTACTGAGGATGCCTCGGTTCATGGGGACGAGGTGTGGCGTGAAGGCCACGGTGACTGGACGCTGTTCACCGCGAGCCGCTTGTCCTCTGGTGCCGGCCAATCCGGTGAGTTCCTGTTCGATTTCGGGGATGTGCCGATGCTGGCCGATCTTATACGGCTCCAGTGATTCGTGAGCTTCGGGAAAGTGATAGGGTAGGGCGGGGCTTCTTCCTGCGCCGGAGATGCCCGATTTCGCGTCAATCACAATGCTGTCAGCCGCGACCAATCCATGGGCGATCAAGGGCGCCAGCTGGAGGATGGCCGCCGTCGGGTAACATCCCGGCGAAGCCACGAGTCGGGCCTGGGCAATGGCTGCTCGATGAAGTTCGGGGAGGCCATACACGGCATCCTTGATCAAGTGAGGCTGCGCATGCGGGGTCTGGTACCAGGTTTCATACGTCGCGGAATCTTTAAGCCTGAAGTCCGCGCTCAAATCGATGACACGTTTTCCGGCGTTCATGCAGCTCGCCACGGGACCCATGGATTTGGTGTGGGGGAGCGCAAGAAACAGAACATCGGCTCGTTCTGCCAGTGCTTCCGGTGCCAACGCTTCAAATGACAGTGGCACGATCCCTTGTAGGTGAGGATACACGGCAGAGATGGCCGCGCCCGCTGACTTTTCCGAGGTGACCGCTGTAAGTTGTACGTTGGGATGTTGAGAGAGCAGCCGTACTAGTTCCGCCCCTGTATATCCGCTGGCCCCTGCTACCGCGACTCGTACCGACGTCATCTTAGGCCTCCGCGCCCGTCACAAGTTGTTGTCCGCTTCCTGTGGCGAGCCAATAAAAAAGGGAAGGCTGCGGAGCCTTCCCTTTTGAACCCTGTCGCTCCAGTCGATCGTTACCGCTTCGAGTATTGGAAGCGCTTTCTGGCGCCCTTCTGACCGTACTTCTTACGTTCCTTCACGCGAGAATCACGGGTCAGGAGCCCTTCCTTCTTGATGGGACCCCGGAAAGCTGCGCTCATGATGACCAGCGCTTTCGAGATGGCGTGGCGGAGAGCTCCGGCCTGGCCAGCTGGGCCACCACCATAGACGGTGGCGCGGACGGAATATTTGCCCGCGACGCCGGCCAACTCAAACGGAAATTGAATCACATTCCGCAGCGTCGGGCGTGGAAACGCTTTTTCCAGCGGCTTCTCGTTGATGACGATGTCACCAGCGGCGGCGGTGACCCATGCGCGCGCGATCGCGCTTTTTCTCTTTCCGGTTGCGTACTGCGTCATTGCTGCCATATCAGGCGGTCTCCTTCACTGATCGAATTCGAGGAATAAAAATCACAACGAGAGTGATTCCAGTTTTTGCGCTTGATGCGGGTGCGTTGCGCCGGCGTACACGCGCAACTTCTTCGCCATGTGGTTGCCGAGCGGGTTCTTGGGCAACATGCCCTCGATGGCTTTCGTCAGCAGTTTGGTCGGATCTTTTCGGTGAACATGCTCTGCCGTGAGCGTCTTCAATCCGCCAGGAAATCCGCTGTGAGTCGAGTAGGTCTTATTCTCCATTTTGTTGCCGGTGAGGACGACCTTCTCCGCGTTGACAATGACGACATGATCCCCGGTGTCGACATGGGGAGTAAAGGTCGGCTTATGTTTGCCTCGCAGCAGAGTGGCGACTTTTGCCGCAAGGCGGCCAAGCGTCTTTCCCTCGGCGTCTACGAGGTACCATTTTCGTTGCACATTGGCGGGCTTCTCGAGATACGTTTTTGTCATGGTCTCCATCTACTCCTGCACGAAAGGATTCTGAAAGGATTCTGCATGTGAGGGATCAGGCCTCACGCCTGTTGGGTTTCGGTATTGTTGGCGTCCTGTTTATTGATCCAGGCGTCTAAGTGCACCGCTGTACGGCGGTTGAGTACATCCTGTGTCGCATAAATCGGGCACCCTGCGCGAAGCGCCAGGGCAATGGCGTCGCTCGGTCTGGCATCCAAGGTTCGATGGAGTCCCTTAGAGGCAAATGCGATGCTCGCATAGTACGTACTGCTCTTCACATCCGTAATCACGACCCGTTCGATTCGCACGCCGAGGTGATCCGCAAAGCTCCGAATGAGGTCGTGGCTCATGGGCCTGGGCGTTACGACATGTTCCATAGCAAGCCGAATGGCATTGCCTTCTGCGGACCCTACCCAGATCGGCAAAGTCACGCTTGCATCCTCATTTTTCAGGACGACGATGCGGGTGTCGGTGTTCCCGTCGTCCAGTACTTGCTTGACGGACAGTGCGACCAATTCCGAAGCGTCATTTGGTGGTGCGGCGGTATCCATAGGCTAGCTATCTAGTTTGCCGAAGTCTTCAGGCTTGAGATTTTCAAGCCACTGTTCAAGCTCTTCGGACGACTGTTTCTTGATGACCTTCTCGCTGGCAAAGATCGGTGCGCTGGTTCGAAGGGCCAGGGCGATCGCATCGCTGGGGCGAGAGTCAACGGTATATTCAGAGTCTTCGTACATCAGGTGAATCGTGGCAAAGTACGTGTTGTCATTCAGATCTGTGATCACCACGCTGATGATCTTGGCATCAAACGTTTCTAAGAATGACTTCATCAAATCGTGGGTCATCGGGCGCGGCGCGGTGACGCTCTCGAGCGCAAGGCCAATGGCGCTCGCTTCTGATTTTCCCACCCAGATCGGGAGCATATCTGAATTTTCTTCGTCCCGCAGCACCACGATGTAGGCGTTGTTATAGGGGTCGAAGATGAGCCCCTTGACCCGCATTTGTGTAATCACGGCGGGAGTATCCTTCCCGATGTCTGCCAAAAACCTTAAGAAGCAGGGCACTCTATCACTTCTGAAAACAGAGTGTCAATGAATCCGGTGTCGTGATGGAGCAGGGAGGGTAGCCGCGGTGTGAAGCATGTATTTTTGTTTCGTCCGCCGAGATAAAGTGAAATAGAGAGGGCACATTGGCCCGTACGCCTCGCACGTCATGCGGGCGACGGGCTGTCTCCGCTGAGGTTTATGTGCCGGCTGGCCGAAAATTCTGGTCCAGTTTTGACGTATCGGTTTGTTCGCCCAGCTTTAGGAACGCCTTCATCTGTTTTTTGACCAGTTCACGGCCGCTTTCATCGCCGAGGTTCACCTGATACTCATTGATGACCATGACCCGCATGCCTTCCCACTTCTTCCAGCAGGGCTTGCAGACCTTCGCCTTAATTTCAGCTTCAAGTTTTCCCAGAAACAACATATCAGTGATTGCTTCCCCTGCCTGACCGCAGGTGACACACTGCACATCCGCCATGGTTGCCTCCCTAAAATCTACAAGTTCCGATGAACATTGAAAAGCGCACTATTCTAGCATCCGTATCTCTCAGAAAAAAGGTAGGTCACCCAGATTGACGGGCCTTCAGGTTCATGCTAAAAATGCGTCCCCTCAAAATTTGAGGTTCGAGAGCTGAATGTCGCATCACGAGACAGGTGCCCGGATGGCGGAACTGGCAGACGCGCCGGACTCAAAATCCGGTTCTCGCAAGAGAGTGGGAGTTCGACCCTCCCTCTGGGCACCAAATTATACTGTAGCCGCAACTCAATACACGACGCCCTCCGCGTATTTCCTATATCATGCAACAATGGCATACATGAATGCAGACGGAGTGCGAATGAATTGGGCTGTGCCAGTTGCGACGACACCATATAGTGGATGTCACAGCCGAAAACCTCTTGACATGATGTGGGGGTTGGCCTATAGTTCGCCCGAATTTGCTATGGAATACTTATGACTCGGTTAGTTTATTGTCGTCCATCATCAATCTCTTACCAATTCCATCTCACTAAGGAGGCAGCACATGCGTAACGTGTTGGCACTTGGAGCTGCGGTGCTTTTTATCAGCTCCGTTGGTGTTGCAGGCGCTCAGGAGCGTTTGCCACAGTCCTCGTCAGGATCAGGGTTCGGTGTCGGCACCGGAGTCGGGGATGTGTCGGGTAACTCTGGCCGTACGGCAGCATTTGACCGGACCGCGTTCATGGAGCGTCTGTCTCAGGCGGAAACGGTTTTCGGGCGCGTGCTGGCCATCGATATCCCGGGTGGAAAGCTTCACCTGGAGACTGGTGGTAGTTCTCATGATGAAGGCCGCGCCGGAACCGGTGCAATGTCTTCGCTCACTCTGTACATTGACGAGAAGACCAATCTTGACCAGATCCGCGCCTTGAATGCTGGTGATGACATTTCGGTGCAGGTCATGGAGCCAGTCAATCAACGGGCCGAACAGGGTGTATACGGGACTGGTCGTAAGCTGGTGCGAGAAGTGTATCTATTCCGCGGCAACGAGAAATTGGCAGGATTCGGTGGCCTCGGCCAACGTCCGGCCCCTTCCACCGAGCGTGGAATCGAGACGTCTTCCGGCACCGTTACCGGCGGATTGGTTGGTGGAGTATTTCCCGGAACGGTCACGACGGGTGTGGTGACTACCAGCGTCGGTGAATTTACCGGGCAGGCACCATGCTGGAACTGCGAACCTCAGCCAGGATGGGGTTATCAGACCGTGGCCCCGGAAACCAAAGTTCAAAACAAGTCTGACTATGGTACCGATGGTGCCAAGCCAAACTTACAGAAGGGTTTGACCAACTAAGAATTCACGCCATGTAATTTGGCTAGTTTCACGAGCGGGGTGCTTCGTAAGAGGCACCCCGCTTTCTTTTTCTGTCACGCTTTTTTTGAGTCACCATTGTAACCGCAGGAATTGCTTGGTACCATCAACCTATCACTTCCCTTGAGAGCTTGAATGTCCGACTCATCAGTACATGATCGCACCCCCGATGAAGAATTGGATCTTCGGGGGGTCATTTGTCCTTACAATTTCGTAAAGACGAAGCTCAAGCTTGAAAGCATGGCTCCCGGACAATTGCTCCTCGTTCACCTGGATGATGGCGACCCCATTCGCAATGTGCCTCGCAGTGTCAGCGATGATGGGCACGATGTGGTCTCGCAGGAGCGTGCCGAGCAGTCTTTTCGTGTTGTGATACGAAAGCGTCCCGACGAATAAGTCGTCACGCCGGTCCTTTTCCTGTATTCCCTTTCAATCCCTCCACAATTAGCGTGACCCGTGCTGCAGTGTCACGAAATGAATGTCTGGCCAGGACAGTTTGGACTCGTCCCCTGACGACTTTCTGTGTGGCTTGTGTGAGGTCCAGCGCTACCACCACTCGTCGATTGCCGAATGTAGAGGAGATGAGGGAGAGAAGATGGGGAAGGGTTTGCGCGGGAGGCAGAAAGATCATGGTGCGGGGCTCGGCTCGCAACGACTGAAGGCGATGCGTCACGGTGCGCAGCCCACCCGACCAGCGCCCCTCGAAGAGAAAAGCATCTCCGTCCATGCCACACAGCGCAGCTGCCGCAACAACCGCAGAGGTTCCCGGAATCACTTCGATAGGGATGTGTTCCTTGGATGCCGCTGAAATCAGCACCCTGCCGGGATCGTAGATCGCAGGCATTCCGCAGTCCGAAACCAATGCCATGTGGAGTCCTTGTCTGAGTCGATCCAGCAGAACTCGCGCTTTCTCAGCAGCATTGTTCCGATCATAGGTGGTCACGACGGCATGAATGCCGTGATGCGAAAGCAACGCTTGGGTAGACTGGGGATTTTTGGCGGCAATCAAATCGACTTGCCGAAGCGTTGAAATGGCCCGAACGGTGAGATCATCCGGATGCCCGATTGGTACGCCCACGATGAACAACTTCCCTGGTCCAGTGCCGGATTGAGCGCGCTTTCCTTGACTCTGTTCTGGTCGCATCGATATAATTTCCAATTCCCGAAAAAAGTGGCTTTGCGCTGAAATGTTGCGAGGATAGGGGCAGTATGTCGTCGGTTTTTTTCATGCTCACGATGGGCCTGTATTTCGTGAGCACGGTGTGCTACCTGGCCTATTTGCTCCGGCGGGCTGAAACCCTTTCAAAGGTCTCGCTTGGCATTACGGCTGCCGGCTTTGCCACCCACACCGTTGCGCTGGTTGCCCGGATGGCTGACTCCGGCCAGGCTCAGCTGCCGACATTTCACGAAGCCCTCTCATTTTTTTCTTGGATGCTGATTCTGGTCTTCCTTGCTGTAGAATTTCGGCGGCAGCTCCATGTGCTCGGCTCCTTCATCGTACCACTGGCGCTGGTTTCCCTGGTCACCGCTGCGGCGTTTCGTTCGGATGGAGCGTCCAGCCTTCAACCCGTCTTCAAAACGCTGTGGGTGCATGTGACCCTCAGTATGCTGGGAACTGTGGGTTTTGCCGTCGCGTTCGTCGCGGGGGTGATGTATCTCATTCAGGATGGTCTTCTCAAGTCAAAGCGCTTCAATGTGCTCTACGCGAAACTGCCCGCCCTGGACTATCTTGATCATCTGAATCAGCAATCGATCGTGATGGGGTTTCCCCTCCTGACCCTCGGCATCATCAGCGGCGCATTTTCGGCGGAGATTGTTCGGGGATCGTACGTGAACTGGAACCCTGAGCAAACCTGGGCCATGGTGACGTGGGGCTTCTACTTCGCCGTGCTGGTCGGGCGGTTGACCATCGGATGGCGGGCTAAACGAGCCGCGTATCTCACCATCATCGGATTTGCGGGCGTCATTCTGACCCTGATCGGCGTCGTGCTGAAAAGTCACGGTTCGGTGTCCTGATGCATGTCATTGTTGTTGGGCTGAGCCATAAGACCGCCCCTGTCGAGATTCGTGAGAAACTCGCCGTTCCTGAAAGTCGCCTCCGTGAAGCGCTCAGTCGTCTCTGTACGTATCCAGGTGTGCGCGAGGGGCTCTTGCTCTCCACGTGTAACCGCGTCGAAGTCTATGCCGTCGTCGAAGATTTGGAAAGCGGCTATGGGCGTGTGCAGGAATTTCTGGCTGATACCCATCTGTCTCTTTCCTCGGACCATCTGACCCCGCACCTCTATTGGCATGCCGGCGATCGTGCCATTGGCCATCTCTTCCGCGTGGCGTCAAGCCTCGATTCTATGATTGTCGGTGAATCGCAAATTCTCGGACAAATCAAGGATGCGTTCGAAGTGGCCTTGACGCACAAGGCCTCCGGGTTGTTGCTCAACAAGATCGTCAAGAAGGCCATTTCGGTCGCCAAACGCGTGCGTACCGAAACCAAAATTGCCGAGACCGCCGTGTCCGTGAGTTACGCGGCCGTCGAATTAGCCAAGAAGATCTTTTCGAACTTGACCGAGAAGACTGTCCTGTTGATCGGGGCAGGGGAGATGGCGAAGTTGGCTGCCCGTCATCTGATTGCCAACGGGGTACGCCAGGTGAGGATCACCACCAGGAATTTCCAACATGGGTTGGAGTTGGCTCAGAAGTTTAACGGCACCGCCGTGCCATTCGAGGACTACAAAACGGAACTGGCCGGAGCGGATATCGTCCTCGTGTCTACCGGAGCGTCACATTATCTGGTCACGGCCGAGGATGTGCAGCGGGCAATGCGGCAACGGATGAGTCGCCCGATGTTTTTGATCGATATCTCGGTGCCGCGCAACATTGATCCTGCCGTGAGGCCGATCGACGACGCGTTCCTCTTCGACATTGACGACCTGCACATGCGGGTCGAGCAGAACCGGGAAGACCGGTTGCGGGAAGCGGCGAAAGCCGAGCAGATGGTGGTGGAAGAAGTCAGCGTGCTCGGACAGTGGCTGCAGTCGTTGGAAGTGACGCCGACCATTGTCGCCTTGCGCGGCCGGACCGAAGAAATCAAGCGGCGCGAGGTCGATAAGGTTCTTGCGCGGTTGGCGCATCTGTCCTCGGAGGATCGGGCCGCTGTCGAATCGCTGGCGTCGGCCATTGTGAATAAAATGGTGCATGGCACGATGGTGACGTTGAAAGCCGAGGCCACGTCTTCCAGCGGGGCGGCCTATGTCGACGCGGCCCGCCGGTTTTTTAGCCTGGAGGATACGCCTGCGGCCTACCCGCCCGCGCCGACGGATGTTCAGGATGTACCGGAAGAGAGCGGAGCGGGGAACGGCGCCACTCGATTTTCGGAGCCGTCATTGGTACAGCATACAACGAAGGAGCAAGGCCGGCGGGTGAGTTGATCCGTCTCGCCGGTGATTCCCATGAGTAGATTATCCGTCACAGACAACTGCGTATTCATGGCCGACCGATTCGATTGTGGGTTGCGATGAGTCGCGCGCTTATTCTCGGGACACGCGGCAGTAAATTGGCTGTGCACCAGAGTGAGTGGGTTCGAGCGCGCCTCCAGGAACTGGTCCCCGGTCTCACCGTCACCTTGAAGCGCATCCAAACTTCCGGCGACAAAATCCTCGATGTGCCGCTGGCGAAAATCGGCGGCAAGGGGCTGTTCGTCAAAGAAATCGAGGATGCCCTCCTGAGCGGGGAGATTGACCTGGCCGTCCACAGCATGAAGGATGTCCCGACGGCATTACCGGATGGCCTGGATATTCTCTGCGTGCCTCCTCGTGAAGATGCGCGCGATGCGCTGATCACGCGGGATGGCCGCCGATTGGATGAGTTGAAGACCGGAGCCCGCATCGGAACCAGCAGCCTGCGGCGGCAAGCCCAGTTGCTGCATCATCGTCCCGATTTTGTAATCGAGATGCTGCGCGGCAATTTGGACACTCGCTTGAGGAAATTACGCGAGGGACAATTTGATGCCATCGTGTTGGCTGCTGCAGGCTTGCGGCGCTTGGGGTGGGATGCAGAAATCACGGAATACTTGCCGGTGGAGCTCAGCCTGCCTGCCATCGCTCAGGGAGCGCTGGGCATCGAGGCGCGCCGCAACGACAACGTCGTGCGCGAGGTGCTCACCCGTTTCGAAGATCGCCCCACCCGTATCACCGTGACAGCCGAGCGCGCCTTGCTGCACCGGCTCGAAGGAGGGTGTCAGGTTCCCATCGCCGCCCATGCTCAATTGGATGGCGAGAGTCTGACGCTGGATGGCCTGGTAGCCAGCGTTGACGGCCGGCGAATGATCCGGCAGCGCATTCAAGGCCTGGCCACAGACGCGCACCGGCTTGGAACCACGCTTGCGGAACGGTTGTTGTCGGCTGGTGGCGATGTGATTCTCAAGGAGATCTACGGGCGAGCGTGATGGTGGTGACGACGCGCAAAGGAACCGTCTATTTGGTCGGCGCCGGTCCCGGTGATCCGAAGCTGCTGACATTGCGCGGCAAGGAGTGTCTGGAGCAGGCCGATGTCGTCCTGTACGATTACCTCGCGAACGAAGCGCTGTTGCAACACGTCTCCCCAGCGGCTGAACGACTGTACGTCGGCCGGCGGGGTCGCGGTCACTATCGTGATCAATCAGAGATCAATCGCCTCTTGATCGACCATGCCCGGGCCGGAAAATGTGTGGTGAGGCTGAAAGGCGGCGATCCGTTCGTGTTCGGGCGGGGTGGGGAAGAGGCGGAGGCCGTGGCAGCCGCTGGGTTGGACTACGAAGTGGTGCCGGGTGTGACCGCAGCCGTGGCGGCTCCCGCCTATGCGGGTATTCCCGTCACGCATCGGACGCTGGCATCGACCGTGACCTTCATCACTGGCCATGAAGATCCCGCGAAAGAGCACAGCAGTATCGAATGGACTCGCTTGGCGACCGTGCACGGTACGTTGGTCTTTCTCATGGGCATGACCAACTTGCCGAAGATTGTGCAATGCCTCCGGGCCGAGGGGAAAGCGGGCACGACGCCTGTGGCCGTCATTCGTTGGGGGACGCGTGTGTCGCAGCGGACGGTCGTGGGCACTTTAGAGGATATCGTGGAGAAGGCGGCGGCGGCCCGGATGGAACCACCGACCGTGATCGTGGTGGGAGAAGTCGTACGCTTGCGCGCGCAGTTGAACTGGTTCGAGCAACGTCCGTTGTTCGGTAAACGGATTCTTGTCACGAGACCGAAGCGCCAGGCCGCCGAATTTTCCGATTTGATCCAGGCTCAGGGCGGGGAGGCCGTGGAATGCCCGACCATCGAAATTGCGCCGGCTGAAGACCGGGCCCCTCTGGATGCCGCTCTTGCGCGGCTGTCTAGCTACAAATGGTTAATCTTCACCAGTGTGAACGGCGTAGATCCCTTCATGACTCGCTTGCTCGAGACGCAGCGCGATGTCCGCGCCTTGGCCGGTCTCACCATTTGCTGTATCGGACCACGCACCGCGGAGGCGCTGGCCGCGTATGGCTTGCGCGCAGATATCATTCCGGAACAATTTCAGGCCGAGGGCATTCTTGAGTCATTGGCCGGGCGGCAGCTCCGCGGAGCGAAAGTGCTGATTCCCCGTGCGTTGGTGGCTCGGGAACTGCTTCCGGAGCAGTTGCGCGCGCAGGGAGCGGACGTCGATGTGGTGCCGGTCTATCGCACCATTTCTCCTGCTGTGGCGCTGGATCGCCTTGCCGGGCAGCTCGAGGCCGGTGAGATTGATGTGATTTCGTTTACCAGTTCATCGACGGTGCGAAACTTTGCGGGGTTGTTTTCCTCGAAGGATGAATTGTTGCGACTGGTCGGGAAGACGACGGTCGCCTGCATCGGCCCCATCACGGCGGGGACCGCCCGGGAAGCCGGTCTGACGGTTCACGTCATGGCGGCGGAGAATACCATTCCTGCGCTGGCGGAAGCCATTGTCCGGCATGTTGAGCATCAGCTCGACCGCCGGCCCGCGTCGGCGGCGAATCGATGATCGTGTGGAGTTGATCGGCAAGAAGGTGGTCCTTAATAGAGAGGAGGAGGTGGCATGGTTCCAGTCAAGTCATTCATGGTTCCGAAAGATAAGTTCATCACCGTGGAGCGTGATGTGGATGTGCGCACTGCTGGCCGCGTCATGCGGGATCGCAACATCGGCAGTCTGTTTGTCACCAACGGCAAGGATGTCATCGGCATTATTACGGACACGGATATGGTTCGGAGGGTCGTGGCGACCGGGGCCGATATGACCAAGACGACGGTTGAACAGATCATGTCCGCGCCGCTCGTCACGATCGAGGAACATAAGACGCTGTTGGACGCCAATGACCTGATGGCCCAAACGCATCTTCGCCATCTCGGGGTGACGAAGGACGGGCAACTGGTCGGCATGATTTCAGTCCGCGATTTGGTGGTGTTTCTCACCAACTTGCCGAGGAAGTAAGCGCATGGCCTTTCCGGTGCAGCGCATGCGTCGAATGCGGGAAACGGAGCCGCTTCGGCGAATGGTTCGGGAAACGAGCCTGACCCCGAACGACTTCATCTATCCGGTGTTTGTCACGGAAGGACAGGGACGGCGCGAACCGATCAGCTCGATGCCGGGACAATTTCGTCTCTCCATTGATCTTCTGATTCAGGAAGCCCTGGAGGTCAAGGCGGTGGGTATTCCTGCCGTGATCCTCTTCGGCATTCCGGATCGGAAAGACGAACGGGGCAGTTCGGGATTCGACCCTGATGGAATCGTGCAACGCGCCATTCGCGCCGTGAAGAAACAGGTTCCCGAGTTGGTCGTGATTACCGATGTCTGCATCGACGAGTACACGAGTCATGGACATTGCGGCATCGTGCGAGACGGAACCATCGTCAACGACGAGACGCTGGATTGTCTAACGGCCATGGCGAAGACCCATGCGGAGGCGGGCGCCGATATGGTCGCCCCGTCAGACATGATGGATGGACGGGTGGCCGCCATCCGTGACGAACTGGACCGGGCCGGTTTCGCCGACCTCCCGATCATGGCGTATGCCGCGAAATTCGCGTCCTGCTTTTATGCCCCGTTTCGCGATGCCGCCAATTCCAGCCCGCAGTTTGGCGACCGGCAGTCGTATCAAATGGATCCGGCCAACAAGCGCGAGGCGTTACGGGAAATTGACCTGGATGTCGAAGAGGGCGCGGATATCATCATGGTGAAGCCGGCCATGCCCTATCTGGATGTCATCAGCGCGGCGCGTGAGCGGACGCTTTTGCCCATCGCCGCGTATCAGGTGAGCGGCGAATACAGCATGATCAAAGCGGCTGCGCAGGCGGGATGGCTGGACGAGCGTCGAGCCATGATGGAGTCGCTGCTATCGATCAAACGCGCTGGCGCCGAGATCATCTTGACCTATTTTGCCAAAGAAGCTGCCGCTGTGCTTCAGTCACGACACGCATGAAAGTTTCGCGCGGTCTCACTCCATCCGTCGCACGGCCCTATTCGGTGGTGACCATCGGTAATTTCGATGGTCATCATCACGGCCATCGAGCCCTGTTGGATCTCGTGGTGTCGACTGCTCGGCGCGAGGCCGGCACAGCCCTGGTGCTCACATTTGATCCGCATCCGGTCAAGATTCTCGCTCCTCAGGTCAATCTGATGTTTCTGACGTCGCCGGAAGAAAAACTGGCCCGCTTCGAGGCTGCCGGCATCGATGAAGTGGTGTTTCTCGAATTCACGCCCGCGTTTGCCGGGTTGAGTCCCGCGCAGTTTGCGAAACAGGTGCTGTGCGACGGAATCGGGACGCGGGAGCTGTTCGTCGGAGAGCATTTTGCCTTCGGGAAGGGGCGGGTCGGTCGTATTGCGGATCTGCTTGAGCTTGGGGCGCAGCTCGGGTTTCGAGTTCATCCGACGCCGCCCGTGACGATCGACGGCGAGGTGGTGAGCTCGACACGGATTCGCCAGATGATTCAAGCGGGTGATCTGCACAAAGCCATTCGTTTTCTGGGGAGGCCCTATCGCATCGAAGGAACGGTAATCACCGGCGCTCATCGCGGGACGGAGCTCGGATGGCCGACAGCCAATCTTCGACTGCCTCAGGGACGGGTCATTCCGCCGGATGGCGTGTACGCAGCGAGGGTGCTGTGGCGAGGGCGTGCCTTGGACTCGGTCGCCTACATCGGCACCAGGCCTACCTTTGAGGCCGGAGAACGATTACTTGAGGTCTCTATCTTGGACGAACGGCTGGATCTCTATGGCGAAACAATTCGTGTTGAGTTGCTGGGATTTGTTCGCGAGGACCGGGTGTTCGCCTCTGCCGAGGCATTGACCAGACAGATTGAGTTAGACGTGGATAGAGCCCGCGCGCAGTTGCGTGAGGCGTCCGTAGAGACGGTCTCACCCCTCCATTCCCAGTCATGAGCGATGGCAGGTTCTCTCGCAGCAGGACATCATCCGCTTCATCACCAGGTCGTCCGTGCTCTCCGCGCGCGTGCGTTACTCCAACCGGGACAGTCTATCCTGGTGGCCGTTTCCGGGGGGCCGGATTCTGTGGCCTTGCTCTCCGTTCTCCATCGTCTCGCCCCGGCCTGGAATTTTTCACTCACGGTCGTCCATTGTAACTATGGATTACGGAGTGCGGAGTCTGACGGGGATGCCTCGTTTGTCGCCGCTCTCTGCCGCCGCCTCAACCTTCCTTGTCTCATCAGGTCTCTCCAGATTTCCTCTCGCCAGGCGGGTCTTTCGAGCTCATTGCAGGCGCGCGCCCGGGAGTTGCGCTACCGGCTGTTCCGTGACCTCAGCGCCGAACTCGGCGCGGATCGTGTCGCCCTTGGGCATACGGCGGATGATCAGGCTGAAACTGTGCTATTGCGATTGTTGCGCGGGGCCGGTTTGCGCGGCCTGGCCGGCATGCCGCATAGCCGCGGGCAGCTCTTCGTGCGCCCGCTCCTGACTGTCACTCGTGGCCAGATCCTGTCGTATCTGAAAACGATGGGGTTGTCCTTTCGGACCGATTCCAGCAACGCGACATCCGTCTATCTTCGTAATCGTGTCCGGCATGAACTGCTTCCCGTGATGGAGTCCCTGGCCCCTGCAACGGTCCGGCTGCTGGCACGACAGGCTGACATTGTGCGCGAAGACGACCGGCTATTGGACCGGTTGGCAGCGCGGCGTCTGGCGCGGGCGACGCAGAGTCGGGACTCGACAACGATCAACCTTGATCGGGCGGCCTTGCTGAAACAGCCGGTGGCCTTGCAGCGCCGTATGCTGAGACAGGCGGTGCAGGCCCTCTCGTCATCGGCCGCCGGACTGCGTGGCGATGTGGTGCTCTCGATGGTAGCCTCCCTGGCCAGCAGGCGCTCAGGCGGTGTGTGGAAGGTAGGCTCTCTAGTGATGACGTCCGAACAGCGACAAGTACGGATCACGACGGACACGTCTCACCCGCGGACAGAGGCTGACCCTCAGCCGGCATCTATGATATCTGCCCCTGCTGTCACGTGGTCCACTTTGCCGTGCACTGTACCATGGCCGCCGACAGGGGCCTTGATTCGCATCCATGTGGTCACGCGCAAACGGGGGCTGGCGCTGCTGGAAAAGCCTTCTTCGACCGTTGCGATTTTGGATGCTGGGCGACTGTTGTTGCCATTGACGGTCCGATCGTGGCGCCCGGGTGATTATTTTTTTCCTGTCGGGATGGGCGGTCGACGAAAGAAATTGCAAGATTACTTCACAGATGCAAAACTGGGTCGGTCTATGCGAGAACACATACCACTGCTGCTGTCTCGAGAGAACATCGCCTGGATCGTGGGGCAACGGATCGATGCCCGATTCGCGGCGACTGCTTCGACGACCCGATTTATTCTGGCTCGTGTCACGCATCCCGTGCGCCGGAAAGGAGTCTTGTAGGAATGGAACGCATTTTTGGTCGCCCCATTGTGACACAGGAACAGATGCGGACTCGAATCCGTGAACTCGGCCGGCAGATCGCGTCCGACTATGCTGGCAAAGAGTTGGTGCTGGTAGGGGTGCTCAAAGGAGCGTATGCCTTTTATGCCGATCTGGCGCGGGCCATCCGTATTCCGATGCGCGTGGAGTTTATCGTGGTCACCAGTTATGGCGCTGGCAAGAAAAGCTCCGGCAAGGTCAAGTTGATTTCCGATCTGACGGAACCGATCGCGGGGAAGGATGTCCTGCTCGTGGAGGACATTGTCGATTCGGGGCTCACGGTGCAGTATCTCATGAAGACCTTGTCGAGACGAAAACCTCGATCGTTGAAGGTCTGCACGTTGCTCAGCAAACCGGAGCGGCGACAAGTCGAGGTGGATCTCGAGTATGTCGGGTTTAAGATTCCCAATAAGTTTGTCGTCGGCTATGGACTTGATTACCGGCAGGAGTACCGCAATCTGCCGTACCTTGCGGCGCTCGACCAAGGGGAGGAAGGGGAGCAGGAGTCAGCATGAAAGGTTGTTCCCTCCGCGGAATCTATGGTAACATTCTGCACGGTTAGCTAATTTTTGGTCTGCCTAATATCCTCAAAGGAGAGGTGGATGAATTCACGTGTAAAGAATTTATTATTCTGGGTCGTGGTCGGCCTGTTCATGATTTTGTTGTTCAATTTGTTTAGCGTGCCGACCCATGCGCCGGAAGATGAAGTCATATTCAGCGACTTCATGGCCAAGCTCGATAAGGGCGAGATCATGAAGGTCACGATCAAGGCCAATCACATCAGCGCCATTCTGAAAGACCAAAGCCGGATTCGGACGTATACGGCTGAATATCCGGAATTGGTGAAGCATTTGCGCGAGAAAGATGTGCAGATTGAAGCTCGGCCTCCTGACGAGAGTCCGTGGTACATCACCTTCTTAGTGACCTGGGGCCCCTTCATTCTGTTTCTCGGACTCTGGTTCTTCCTGATGCGCCAGATGCAAATCGGCGGCAACAAGGCTTTATCCTTTGGGAAAAGTCGCGCTCGCATGCTGACCGAAGAGCGCAAGAAAGTGACGTTCTCGGATGTTGCCGGCATCGAAGAAGCCAAAGAAGAAGTCCTTGAGATTATCGAGTTCCTGAAGGACCCGCGAAAATTCCAGAAACTGGGCGGGCGTATCCCGAAGGGCGTGCTCATCGTCGGCCCTCCCGGTACGGGGAAGACGCTTCTTGCCAAGGCCATTGCCGGTGAGGCGGGAGTGCCGTTTTTCAGCATCAGCGGTTCCGATTTCGTCGAAATGTTCGTCGGCGTGGGCGCTTCACGGGTGCGGGATCTGTTTGAGCAAGGCAAGAAGCACGCCCCCTGTATTATTTTCATCGATGAGATCGATGCGGTCGGTCGCTTGCGTGGCGCAGGCCTTGGCGGAGGTCATGACGAGCGTGAGCAAACCCTCAACCAATTATTGGTGGAGATGGACGGGTTCGACACGACGGAAGGCGTCATTCTCATTGCCGCCACGAACCGTCCTGACGTGCTGGATCCGGCCTTGCTACGCCCGGGTCGATTTGACCGTCAGGTCGTCGTGAACCGCCCGGATTTGCGTGGCCGGTCGGAAATCCTGAAGGTCCATACCAAGAAGGTTCCTTTGGCCACGGATGTGGAGCTGGAGAAAATTGCACGAGGCACGCCAGGCTTCTCGGGTGCCGACCTCGAAAACCTCGTCAACGAAGCGGCGCTGTGGGCGGCTCGGCTGAATAAGAAAGAGGTCGAGTTGATCGACTTCGAAATGGCGAAGGATAAAGTGTTGATGGGGGCGGAACGGAAGAGCATGGTGCTCACCGACGAAGAGAAACGCACCACCGCCTACCATGAAGCTGGCCATGCGCTGATGGCTAAACTCCTACCGGGAACGGATCCGGTGCATAAGGTGACGATTATTCCTCGCGGGCGGGCGCTCGGCGTGACGATGCAGCTTCCGACCGACGATCGCCACAATTATTCGAAGGATTTCCTGTACAACAACCTCGCCATTCTCATGGGCGGGCGCGTTGCGGAGGAGTTAGTGTTGCATGATGTGACGACCGGAGCGGGCAATGATCTGGAGCGCGCGACGGATCTCGCGAGGAAAATGGTGTGCGAATGGGGCATGAGTGAAAAGCTGGGTCCGCTGACCTTCGGCCGGAAGGAAGAGGAAATTTTCCTCGGCCGGGAGATCGGGTCAAAGCGCGATTTCAGCGAGCAGGTTGCTCTGGAAATCGACCATGAAGTCAGGCGTCTGGTGACGGAAAACTACGAACGCGCGAAGCGAATCCTCACCGACAATATGACCAGCCTGAAGGCGCTGGCCGAAGCCTTACTGGAAAAAGAAGTGTTAGACGCATTGGAGATTGATCAGATCCTCATTCAGGGATCCTCATCACAGACGGTTCCTGCCTAATTTGTAGACTACCAGCTTCGCAGGGACGCCTTGGTGGTCTTCCTGCGAAGCAGATTCCTCTTGTGAGTTCCGGGCCAGGGGTTGGGAAAGCCTGCTACCCTCGCCGGTTGTTGCTCCTCATGTCCCTTCCGTCATCGGCTCACTGTCATTTCAGTGTGTAGATCCTGATTGCCCGAGGACTTGCCTTGACCATCGGAAACCCATCCTCAGCACATCCTGTTGTGCTCACGGCTGGACCCCGCACGATTACGATTGAATCGAATCCACTCATCATGGGTGTCCTCAATGTCACCCCTGACTCATTTTCCGATGGGGGGGCCTACGTTACGATTGAACAGGCGGTGAATCATGCCAGGCAAATGCAGGCCCAAGGGGCCGATATCATCGACATCGGTGCCGAGTCTTCGCGGCCAGGCGCACAACCGATCGCCGAGAGCGAGGAGTTGCGGCGGTTAATTCCCGTCGTGGAAGCAGTGCGGGAGGCTGTTTCTCTTCCCATTTCAGTCGATACGACGAAGGCCGTCGTTGCCCGAATGGCTATCCAGGCCGGCGCGGTCATTGTGAATGATATCAGCGCCTTACAGGGAGACCCGTTGATGGCGGGGCTGGTGGCCGAGACCGGGGTCGCAGTGGTGTTGATGCATATGCAGGGGACGCCGCAGACGATGCAACAGTCACCACGGTATGGGAATGTGGTGGAAGAGGTAACGGTATTTCTGCAGCAGCGGGCTCAGCACGCCCTCGCTCGCGGTATCCGGCCAAGTCAAATCGTCCTTGACCCGGGCTTCGGTTTTGGTAAGCTCCAAGAGCATAACCTTCACATGCTTGCGGAGTTCGAGGCGTTCACGAAATTGGGGTATCCGGTATTGGCCGGGGTATCCCGTAAACAGTTTATCGGGAATCTGACCCGGCAACCGGTTCACGACCGGGAGTTCGGTAATGCCGGAGCCATTGCGGTGG
This sequence comes from Nitrospira sp. CR1.1, assembly GCA_014055465.1. NCBI lineage: Bacteria > Pseudomonadati > Nitrospirota > Nitrospiria > Nitrospirales > Nitrospiraceae > Nitrospira > Nitrospira sp. CR1.1. Next base: position 71,879 of record WIAF01000006.1, on the reverse strand, counting down.
CTGTGTTGAAAGGCGCCCACATTATTCGTGTGCATGACGTTCGAGCGATGAAAGATACGGCCACTGTCGTGTCAGCCATTTCCCGTCACGCGCGTTCTTCTGTAGAGGTATCCAATGCGTAAATTGTTCGGCACAGACGGCGTTCGCGGGGTTGCGAACCTTGAGCCCATGACCAGCGAAATCGCCATGCAACTCGGCCGTGCGGCCGCCCATATATTCATGCGGCGGGCGGGCAGGCATCAGGTCGTGATCGGAAAAGACACGCGTTTGTCCGGGTACATGCTGGAATCGGCTTTGACCTCCGGTATCTGCTCGATGGGGGTCGACGTGCTGCTCGTGGGGCCCTTGCCGACCCCTGCCATCGCGTTTCTCACCCGAAGTTTACGCGCAGATGCGGGTGTGGTGATTTCCGCCTCGCACAATCCGTATCAGGATAACGGGATTAAGTTTTTCTCCAACCAAGGCTTCAAATTGCCGGATGAGTTGGAAGCGCGCATCGAACAGTTGATCATTTCCGACGAGATCAAACATCTCCGACCGACGGCGGATGCGATCGGAAAGGCCTATCGCATCGGTGATGCCGAGGGGCGGTATATTGAATTCGTGAAACGGTCGCTTCCCAGGGATCTCGATTTTCAAGGGATTAAATTAGTGGTGGACTGCGCCAACGGCGCGGCCTACAAGGTGGCTCCCGCTGTGCTGCGTGAGCTGGGTGCCGACATTGAAGTCATCGCGAATACTCCTGACGGGATGAACATCAATGATCACTGCGGCGCCGTGCATCCGGAACGGCTGCAGGAGGCGGTGCGTCGGCATGGCGCGCACATTGGCATCGCGCTCGACGGCGATGCCGATCGAGCGATCTTCGTTTGTGAGCAGGGCCACATTGTGGACGGAGATCACGTGATGGCCGCGCTGGGACTCGACTTGCACGGGCAGGGCCGGCTCGCCTCTAGGACGGTCGTGGGAACCGTGATGAGCAATTTCGGGTTGGAGCTTGCCATGAAGAAAGCCGGGATCCAGCTGATGCGAACGCCGGTGGGGGACCGGTACCTCATGGAGCGGATGCTGGCGGACGGATATAACTTCGGCGGCGAGCAATCCGGTCACTTTATTTTCCTGGACCATAACACCACCGGCGACGGATTGATTTCGGCATTGCAGATCCTCTCCTTGATGAAACGTACAAGGAAGCCGCTATCCGAACTCGCGAAGGCGATGACTGCCGTGCCGCAGATCCTGCTGAACGTCAAAGTGAAACATAAGCCGGACTTGAACCAGATTCCTGATATCCAGCAGGCCATCAAAACTGCGGAAGCCACCCTGAATGGAAGTGGCCGTGTGTTGGTGCGGTATTCCGGCACCGAAGCGCTGTTGCGAATCATGGTTGAAGGCGAACGGGATTCGACCATTCGTGAGGTCGCCGATCACCTTGCGGATATCGTTCGAGCTCGTATCGGGTAGGACCGGCTCCTTGCCCGAGAAGTCGGATGCTGCCGTCACTGACGATCACCTTCATCCTCGGAATCGTCCTCGGCTCGTACCTCCTATTTTTCCCTCACAGCATTGCGACGCTCCTCATCGCCTCGACCGTTGCGGCTGGGCTAGCCGAGCGGAAAAGGCTGCTCACATTGCGGCAAAGTAGTCTGTTGCTGGCTTGTCTGTTCGGCGGCTGTCTGTATTGGACAGTGTTCGCGTGGTTGACCCCGCATGTTCCGGTGCCGGACCGTCCCGGCGCCTTTCCCTCTAGCCTTGTCGGAACCATCGTCGAATCGGTTCGTCATGCCCCCGGCCGACTGACCGCGCTCGTGCAGGTGACCAGCAGCGACGATCCCGACCTCGCCACGCCGTTGTGCCTGCGTCTGACCTGGCGTAACCCTGATCGCGACCTTCAACGCGGCCTGCAGATCCGCATACGAACCCATGTGCACGCCCCGTCGGGGACCTTGAATCCGAGAGGATTTGACTACGCCGCGTACCTGGATGCGCAGGGTGTGGATGCCGTGGGCTCGGTGTCCGGCGCCGGCGCCGTTGAGGTGCTTGATGCAGGTGGAGGGCTGACGTCGTATCCGCTTTCATCACGGATCGACGCATGGCGCAGCCTGGTACGAAATGCAGCCGATACGTTACCTCAGCCGGCTCATGGCCTGTTCCTCAGCTTGACCATCGGGGAGCAGGGTTTCCTTTCGCCGGAAGTCCGCGAGTGGTTCATGACGACCGGAACGGTGCACATACTCTCCATCTCCGGATCCCATCTCGGGCTCATCGCATTGTTGTCCTTCGCCCTGGTCAGGAAAGCCTGCCTCCTGCTTCCTTCCATGCTTCTCTTGAGTCTTTCACGATGGCTGATACCAAGCAGGCTGGCGGCCGTACTCACACTGGTGCCGGTGTTGGGGTACACCATGCTGGCAGGGGCGGAAATGGCGACGATTCGTTCGGCTATCATGATCATTGTCGGTCTCTGGACCGTATGGCTTGGCACACCGCAGTATCTTCTCCACGCCTTGGCCGCGGCAGCCGGGTTGACGCTCCTGGTACACCCTGCCGCCCTGTATGATATTTCCTTTCAACTCTCGTATGTTTCCGTGTGGGTGCTGGCATTGGCACTGCAACGGGAAATGCACGCAGACGAATTACCACCGCCCGCGAAAGAGATCACCGGACGAACGCTCTATTGGCTACGGGAGTCTATGCGGCTGACGGCCTGGGTGACGCTGGCAACCCTGCCGTTGGTGGCCTGCTATTTCAATCAAGTGTCCTGGATGGGGCTGTTCGCAAATCTGCTCATGGTGCCCTTCGTAGGGTTCATTCTGTTGCCGGTCAGTTTGCTGTCCGCCGTCTGGGTCATTGTCTCGCAGGACAGTACGCTTCCCGGGGCCGGACTCATTGAAGTACTTGGTCAGGGAGTGATTGCCTCGACGCAGTGGCTGGCCGGCCTGCCCGGGGCGGAATGGTTTGTGGCCGCGCCGACTGTTCCCATGATGGCGCTGTTCTACATTCTGTGCTGGGCCATGCTGACGGATCGGCCGGCGCACGCATCCCCATTGGTGAAACGCGCGATGGCGGCGGGCATGGCCTGTCTCGTTCTCTGGTGGTTGTGGTCTCCGCGCCCGTTCAGCCGGGAGGGACAGGTGCAGGTGACGTTTCTCGACGTGGGCCAGGGAGACAGTGCTGTGATTGAATTGCCGAAAGGGGAGGTGCTGCTCATCGATGGCGGCGCGACCTATGAGCGGTTTGACATGGGGCGGAGTGTTGTGGCGCCCTTCCTCTGGAATCGCGGCATTCGCGCCATCGATCATGTCATCGCGACACATCCTCAATTGGACCATGCAGGAGGACTGGCCTGGATACTGGCGCATTTCCAGGTTGAGAATTTCTGGACCAATGGCGTCACGCGGAACGAAGAGTTCTGGCAGAAAATCGAACGGACTCTGGCAAAGCGGCACCTCCAGGCGACGGTGGCTGAGCAGGGGCGACGAATCGTGGAGGGCGCAGACTGCGACATGGCCGTACTCAACCCGCCGGCAGGCCGTGACGCGCCCGCGGCGGGGAAGCAGCCATCATTGAACAATGTGTCGGTCGTGACCGAACTCACTTGTGGTCACCAACGGATGTTGTTTACGGGGGATATCGAACGGGAGGCCTTGGCGCGGATGACGCAATCCGGTCATCTGAGCCACGTCAATCTGCTTAAAGTCCCACATCATGGGGCGCTGAGTTCGCTGGATCGTGAATGGCTGAACACCGTTCAACCGGACATAGCCGTGGTGTCGGCCGGGCGTCGCAATCCCTATGGCCATCCAGCTGGAGAAGTGCTAACTGCTTATCAGTCCGTCCAGGCACAAATGTTGAGAACGGATCAGGACGGCGCTGTCTGGGCCGAGCTTGACCTGGCTCAACAGCACCTGACCATGCAGAGCGCCAGAAAGTGGCAGCTTCAACCGGCGCTGATGTCGGTTCCCCTGTGGACAATCGAGCAGGAGAATCTTCGTCGCCTGTGGCGTCGTTGGAATTGGGGCTAGGTTCACCGGCAGTCTCAGCCTCATTGGCTGGTATGGAGTTCGCCGGGCAAAAATCCCCACTTTGCAGATGTCGAACTTGCCGGGCTGTTCCGTTTTTCACCAGTACCGCTGTCAATTTTGCCGATGCGCGGAGCAGATGCCGGCATAAGCCGGCAATAATGCGCAGGTATGCCGGAGTTTGTTCAAGGCATAGCGCATGCACATCTTTTCCTGCGTCTGACCTCGGCATATGTCCGAGCGGCCAGTCTGTTGAGAGGTGACTCTCGGAAGAACCCCAGGCAGCGGTGCCACGAGGTGATGGTCGGAAAGGCGAGGCGATGATGGCGAATCGATTGTTATTTCTGGCCCCGGCGCCACCCTCCGATCATCAGGGCGGAGGCGCCTTGCGGATGCTGCATCTGCTCCGTTTCCTGGGGAGCCGGTTTCAGGTGGACCTGATCGCCCCGGCGGTTGATGGCTGGGAGGAGGCCCAACGCGTGTTGCAGAGCGTCTGTTCGGAGACAACCTTCGTCCCGTCTCAAGGGCCTGGCTTACTGGATCGCATCGGCCGGGTCAGCCCCTACGGAAAAGATCGGGCGTTGGCTTCGGTGGTGCGCGAGCGCTTGGCAAGCGGCGTCTATGGCGCGGTCCATGTCGAAAAACTTGGGATGATTCCTTCTTTGCCGCCACAGACGGCGGTCCCGGTGGTGTTGGATATTTGGTCTTATGGCCTGCCCAGCCCGCTCCGAATACTCAGGAGCGGCGGCGGACCCACCGGTCGGCCGAAGCAATTGGTGCGTCGGTTCAAGCTGGGAATGTATGACCGTTGGTGTTGGCCCCTGACCTATTGTGTCACCGTCGTCTCAGAGGAAGACCGCATTCGTTGTGAAGGCGCGCATCCGGGGCAGCGTGTGGTGGTCGTGCCCAACGGTGTCGATTGTCAGGCGATTCGCCCGAAACCCGATCATGCCATGACCTCGCCCGTGCTGCTCTTCACGGGCGACATGGGCCTTGAGGCGAATGTGGAGGCCGCAACCGTTCTAGCCACGGAGGTGTTCCCCGCCATTCGCCGGGAATTTCCCAAGGCGGAACTCCGTCTGGTGGGAAGAAACCCGGATCCCCGGGTGGTTCGATTGGCCGGTCAGGGCATCATGGTCACCGGCGCCGTTCCCGACATGCAGCTCCATCTGCGGGCCGCGACGATCTATGTTGCGCCACATTTCTCCGGCTCCGGCACGCGCACGAAACTGTTGGAAGCGATGGCGGCGGGGTTGCCGATCATCACGACCTCTCTCGGGATGGAGGGCATGAAAGTACAACCAGGCCGTGATTTGCTCGTGGCTGATCAGCCGGCCGACATGATTGAATCGATTCACACGTTACTCGCGAGTCAACCGGATCGGGAGCGTTTTGCACAGGCCGCCCGCCATATGGCCGAGATCTGGTACGACTGGAGTCGCTGTCTCTGGCCGTTAGAGCCGCTCTATCAGAATCTTCTCACACCGAAAGCCGTGGCTTGTTAAGCCTGCGGTCGAATTCGTATGCGCGTCCACGTCATCGTGCCAGGATCGGGTTCAGAGTCACGCCTGGCCGGAGGAAGCTGTTGTGTTCTGACAGTGCTCCACGTAGAATTTTCCGCCGGTGTGAGTCGTAGATCGTATGACGATTGAACAAGGCCGCCCCTGACACGATGACGTTGATCCCGCACTCCAGCCCCTCGCTGGGACCAGAAGAATTGCGCGCAGTCACAGAGGTGATTCGATCGGGCCAAATCACCGCCGGGCCGGTGGTGGCGCAGTTTGAACGGGGGGTAGCTGCGTATATCGGCCTGCACGGCGGCGTAGCGGTGAGTTCCGGCACGGTCGCCCTGGAATTGGCCCTGCGCGCTCTCGGTGTCGGACATGGCGACAACGTCATTCTTCCGAGTTATGTCTGCTCGGCCCCATGGCTCGCGGTACAACGTGTCGGCGCCCAAGCCAGACTCGTCGATATCGATCCGGCCACTTACAATCTCGATCCCCACAAAGTGCGCAAAGCCCGCACCAGTCGCACGCGAGCCGTGATCGTTCCGCACATGTTCGGCTTGCCGGCTGATTTGACCAGCCTGCAGTCGTTGGACATCCCGTTGATCGAAGATTGCGCGCACACGCTGGGCGCCATGGAACAGGGACGCGCGGTCGGCAGCGTGGGGGCGCTGACGGTCTGTTCGTTCTATGCCACCAAGTTGCTCTGCACTGGTGAAGGCGGCATGGTGTTGTCGAACGATGAGGCCTTGCTCGAACGGGTCCGCGCGCTGCGGGAATATGATAAGGCGCCATCCCTCAATGCAGCGTCGGGCAACTGCAAATTGACGGATCTGCAGGCGGCGATCGGGGTCGCGCAGCTGAATCAGTTGGGAGAATTTCTCGACCAGCGGTCCATGTTGGCCGCCGTCTATCGTGACACGTTGCCGGCGGAGCTGTTCACAGTGCCCGCTGTGCCTGCCGGCCGAACGCACATCTATTATCGCTTCGTCGTACGCCTGATGAAGGGGTTACAGTCGCCCGATGACTTCACCGACTATCTGTCGCGCCTGGCCCATCGTGGCCTGCAATGCCGCAAACCGGTGTTTCGTCCTCTGCATCGGTATCTCGACTTGCCGGACTTTCCAGCCAGTGACGAGGCGGACGAGACCGCCATTTCCCTGCCGATTCATCCTTCGCTCACAGAAGAAGCGATCCGGCAGGCTACGCAGATTCTGCAGGAAGAGCTTCGCTGACGGGGGTCGGCCCTCTCGGGACACTCCGCCCTTGACCCTCGCCTGATTGATCGGCATGATGAGTGCGAATTTCAAGACGTCGTGTGACGGCATCATGTCCTGCTTCCCCAGCTGAAACCCGGAGACCATTGGTATGGTGCCCACTGTCGAGTGGAAAGATGGAGCGGTTCGGCTCTTGGATCAAAGCCGACTTCCGTCCCAGGTCGAATTTCTCGAATGTCGTGACTATCGTGCGGTCGCGCAGGCCATTCGGGAATTGAAGGTGCGCGGCGCTCCTGCAATCGGTGTGACCGCCGCGATGGGCGTCGCCCTCGGCGCGCAGAGTCTGAACGTCGACGACTATCACGCGTTTGTGAAACAGGTCGAAGAGATTTGCGATCATCTGGCCGCCTCGCGACCGACGGCTGTAAACTTATTCTGGGCGATAGCCCGCATGAAGGACACACTGGCGTCCCTCAAAGGGAAGACAATTGCGGAGATCAAGCGTGAGTTGATCCGGGAATCGCAAACCATTCTCGACGAAGACATCGCGCTCTGCAAGGTCATGGGCCGGCATGGTGCGACCGTGCTTCAAGATGGACAGACGGTCTTGACCCACTGCAATGCGGGCGCGTTAGCGACGGCCGGATACGGAACCGCGCTTGGCGTGATCCGTGCTGCATGGGAGGAGGGAAAACACATTCGCGTCATTGCTGACGAAACCAGGCCGGTCCTGCAGGGAGCGCGGTTGACCGCCTGGGAACTCATGCAGGACAAGATTCCGGTGACGTTGATTACGGACAATATGGCGGGTAGCCTCATGCGCCAGGGGAAGATTCAGGTCTGTGTCGTCGGTGCGGATCGTATCGCCGCCAACGGCGATGTGGCCAACAAGATCGGCACGTATTCAGTTGCAGTCCTGGCCCGGGCGCATGGGATCCCCTTTTATGTTGCCGCGCCGTACAGCACGATTGATCTGGCCACCAAGACCGGAGCCGATATTCCCATCGAAGAACGGAACCCGCTCGAAGTGACGTCCATCCACGGCAGCCATCCTGTGGCTCCGACCGGCGTGGCCGTGTACAATCCGGCGTTCGACGTGACCCCGGCCGAGTTGATCACCGGCATCATCACCGAGCGGGGCATCTTCAAGCCAGGAGAACTCGCCGGTGCATTCGGGCCGGACCGGGCTGCGAAGAAGTCCGGCATCGTCTCCTGATACTCTGATACCCTGTTCTCAGGTATGCTGGGAATCTCGTCAGTGCTTCGGCTTCCGGTGGATCGCAGAGTCCTTTATCTTGCCAGCACTTCCGCCGCTTCTTTATAATGCCACGAGAGTGTGCCATTGCGATATTTCTAGCTGAAGGAGCTGACGATCCATGAGTGAACGAACCCTTGCCATCATCAAGCCGGACGCCGTGAAAAAGGATGCCATCGGCGACATTATTCATCGATATGAAAAGGCGGGGTTGAAGCCGGTCGCCATGCGTCTGATGCACCTGACCAAAGCCACGGCGCAAGGGTTTTATGCCGTTCATAAGGCGCGCCCCTTCTTTGACAGCCTGTGTACGTTCATGTCTTCTGGGCCTTGTGTCGTGTTGGTCCTCCAAGGCGACAATGCGGTGAAAAAGAATCGCGAACTGATGGGCGCGACCGATCCCGCGAAGGCGGAAAATGGAACCATCCGCGCGGCCCATGGCGCAAACATCGAATTTAATGCGGTACACGGGTCCGATGCGCCGGAGACGGCAAAATTCGAGATCGGGTATTTCTTTCCTGAAATGGAGTTGGTCGGGTAGGCGCACATTGAGCGCAGACTTTCCCCAGGTCTCGCAAGCCCGACGGCCGTTTCCTGGCCGTCGGGCATCCCTTTCGTTGGTGATGCTGCTGATCGCACTTGGTGCCGGTTGCACCAAGCCGCCCGTTGTTCCAGTTGCCCAGCCCATCGAAAATCCCGGAATCGAGGCCGAGACGCGTCTGTGGTACCAGGCCTCGACGGCCTTTTCCGACGGACGCTATTCCGCTGCGATTCATCTCTATGAACGGTATCTGACGACCTATCCGAAATCCCGGCGCGCGAATGAAGCCCATTGGGAATTGGGACAGTCGTATGAACAGATGGGTGAAGCGGCAGGAGCGTTGAAAGAGTACCGGATCTTGGCCGGTCCGGAAGGCGTCCCGGTCTCGACACAGAGTGTCTATGCTGAACGGGCGCTGCATCGTATCGAGGCCTTGCGGAATCAATCGGCCGTGCCGGCCGGCGCCAGATCCGGTCATACCGCGCTCTATGTGTCGTTCAGCAATTTGCCCCCCATGGCTCAAGTGGAGTCCTGGGTGCGTCAACTGAGCGCCCAGGGCGTCAGCGCAATTCTCATGGATGCCAGTTTGGAGTCGTCGTTTACCAGGGCGCCTGTGCCGACCGGTCCTCCCCCCAGCAGCCCCCTGCCGAAGTTACCTGCGGGCGCCTTGTTTTCGACCTCCCAGGGGCCCGTGATGACTGATTGGTTCAACGTCATGGTGCCGCAGGCGCATGAACTGGGCATTTCCGTGTTTGCCGTGATGGATTTGTTTCATGCCCCGCTTTCCGATCACCGTCAAGCATCCAGGATGATGCTGTATGATCCCACCAGGCGCAAGGTTCATCCCTGGACGCAGTTCGATCTGCTCGCCCCGCCGGTCCAGCAGGAACTGGCTCACCTGTTGGCCGATCTCCTGAGGAGCGGGGTCGATGGGATGGTGTTTCGCGCGCGGGCAGAGAACAGTTTCGCCTATGAGGTGAGTGACGGCGTGTTACGCCAGTTTGAAGCGCAAGTGCGCCAGCCGTCAGCCGAAGTGGCGCAGGCGCTCCGTGAGCGGATGAGTGTGCGTCAGGATGCGGGCGCGCTGGCCTCCGACAAAACGCTGTGGCGATGGGTTGGCTGGAAGGCTCGCCAGGAACTTGATGTGCTGGCGCGCCTCAAGAAATATTTGCAGAAAGCGGTGCCGCGGTTGCGCATGGTGCTGGAGATTCATCCGGAGGCGTTGTCGAATCCGACGTCGGCCTTGGTGAACTATGGAGAAGATGCCGCTGAGGCGCGCCGCCGGGGATTTGATTTATTGTTGGGAGGGCCGTCCCGGGAGGCGTCGGATGTGCGGACATTCGGCGGGGCGTTCAAGGGGTGGAGCCGCGAGGTGATTCAATCCGAGAAAGGGGAGCCGCAAACCCTTCCGCAAGGCTGGGTGTTACTGCGGCCGCCGGCCGAGCACGGCGCCGGCATGTTTACGGGGCTGGCTCAGCAGGCGGATGAATTGCGGACGCCGGACATTCGCCATCTGGTGTTTGTGCCGGACGCGCCGGCAGCGATTCCTTGACAAAGATTTTCGCAGCTTTTACGATCGCGCCACTTGTGTCTGGAGCGCGTTTTATTCACGTAGGCCGCCGGGAAGGCGGCCGCCACGAGGAGTCCCATGATACCGTCCAATCTCCGTTACCACCAGGAACACGAATGGGTCCGCGCTGAAGGACAGCAGGCGACGATCGGCATCAGCCATTTCGCACAGGATGCGCTGGGAGATATCGTGTTCATCGATCTTCCCAAGGTGGGCGCCAAGGTGACTGCCGGTCAGCAGATCGGCGAGGTGGAGTCGACCAAAACCACGTCCACCATTTATACGCCGGTCAGCGGGACCATTGTGAAGATCAACGCCGATCTCAAGGACCATCCCGAGGCCGTCAATGCCGATCCTTATGGCAAAGGGTGGATGGCGGTGATCGAGCTCACGACTTCCGCTGAAGTGGACAAGCTCATGACGGCCGCGCAGTACGAAGAATTTTTGAGCAAGCAACAGCACTAAGCCGGCATCCGTACACCATTAAATCGGCGACGCATGATGGCGTGCAACCTGTGATTCAATCCGCATTCGTTCACTGAGCCATTTTTATGTCGAAGCATCTCGCAATTCTTGGCGCCGGTCCCGGAGGGTATGTGGCGGCGATTCGCGCCGCTCAGCTGGGCGCGCGCGTGACGGTGGTCGAGAACCAGGCGCTGGGTGGCGTGTGCCTCAACTGGGGCTGCATTCCGAGCAAGGCGTTGTTGTCGGTGGTCGAATTGGGCGACAAGGCCAAAAAAGCCAAAGACTTCGGGCTGCTGCTCAACGGTCCCGTCTCCTACGACCCTGCCGTTATGGTGGCCCGAAAAAATAAGGTGGTCTCCACTCTGGTGAAGGGCATTGCCACCCTGTTCAAGACCTGGAACATCGAGCATGTCGAGGGCACCGGTGAATTGGTGGATGCCCGTACCATTCGCGTGACCAAGCCTGATGGAACAACCATACAGGTGGCGGCCGACGGAGTCATCGTTGCTACCGGCTCGTCCTGGCCGAATCTGCCGCTGTTTCCCATCGACGGGACCCAGATCATGACCAGCAAGCAGGCGCTGGAGCTCGCCCGAATCCCTGCCAGCCTCCTGATCATCGGTGGTGGTGTGGAAGGCTGTGAGTTTGCCTCGCTGTATAGCGGGCTGGGGACTCAGGTGACGCTGGTCGAACTGGTTCCGCGAATCCTGCCGCTGGAGGACGAAGAGATCAGCCAGGTGATGGAGCGGGAGTTGAAGAAGCGAGGAGTGGACATTCGCACCGGCGTCACGGTCGACCAGATTGTCCGGCAGCCGGACACGGTGACCGCCCATTTTCGAGACGGACTCTCGTTGAACGTGGAGCAGGTGTTGGTCTCGGTGGGGAGAGGGTTCAATTCGCGTGGAATTGGCTTGGAGAAAATCGGGGTACAGGTCGGGTCTCGCGGCGAGATTGTCGTCAATGAACGCATGGAAACGAATGTTCCCGGGGTCTATGCGATCGGCGATGTCGTTGGCAGGGCGATGTTAGCGCATGTCGCCTCGCAACAAGGCAAGGTGGCGGTGGAGAATTTCATGGGCCACCCGCGCGCGATTGATTACGATGTCATCCCGACGGGCATCTTTACGTTGCCTGAAATCGGACGAGTGGGATTGACTGAACAGCAGGCGCGTGATCGTTGCGTTGGAGCCGGCAAGGATCCGCAAGCGGGCGTGAGAGTTGGACGTTTTCGCTACGGTGGAGTGGGGAAGGCTCAGGCGACGGGGGATATTCAAGGATTGCTCAAGGTGGTGGTGGATACGGAGAGCGACCGGATTCTCGGCGTCCATATCCTCGGCGCCCATGCGACCGATTTGATTCACGAAGCCGCACTGGCGATGCATCTTGGGGCAACTGTTTCGCGCACGGCCGAAATGATTCACGCGCACCCGACTCTGGCGGAGGGACTTATGGAGGCCATGGAGGATGTGCACGGCCAGGCGATCCATCTCGCGCGAAAACCGGCGGCGTCATGATGCAATCACTGCTCATCAAAGTCTCGATGCTGGCCGTGACCCTGGGATCGTTGATGTGGATTGCCTCGGTCACTCCCGTGACGAAGGTGATGCCGGGGCAACCGCAACTGCTCGCAAAACGTCCCGTGGCAACCGGTTCCTCGCCTCAACCGCAGGATATCCCCACGACGAAGCCCGCCCTGCCCAGTGCAAATCAGACGGGTATGCGACCGCATCGACCGGTGGCGATGCCGAGTGAAGAGCCTGAATCCTCGAAGCCATTGGAGAAGGCCTTGCTTGACCCTTCTTCTACCGGTCAAGCGGGTGTTCGACAGGTTGATCTGAATCAGGCCACCCGTTCTGATTTGGAGGCGTTGCCCGGCATCGGCCCGAAATTGGCGCAGCGGGTGATTGAGCATCGCGACGAGAAAGGCCCGTTTCATTCCGTTGACGACTTGCGGCAGGTGAAAGGCATTGGCCGGAAGAAGTTTGACCGTCTGCGTCCGCACGTCCTCGTCACCAATACCAAATCATTAGCACGACACAAAGGAACTTTGTGACACCGTTAGGGCAACAGCTGGATCTCATACTTCGAGGGATTGTTGAGGTTATTCAGCGGAGCGAACTGGAATCGAAGCTGGCTCGGTCAATCAAGGAAAACCGCCCCCTTCGCGTCAAGGCGGGGTTCGACCCCACCGCGCCAGATCTTCACCTGGGCCATACGGTCTTGATTCATAAGCTCAAACACTTTCAAGACCTCGGGCATCAGGTGATCTTTCTCATCGGTGATTTCACAGGCATGATCGGCGATCCGACCGGGCGATCCGAAACACGTGTGGCGTTATCGAAGGAAAAGGTGCTCGAAAATGCCAAAACGTATGAGCGCCAGATCTTTAAAATTCTCGATCCTGCGAAGACGCAGGTGGAGTTCAACAGCCGCTGGATGAGCACGATGACCGCCGACGGGCTGATCGAGTTAAGCGCCCGCTATACCGTGGCGCGCATGCTAGAGCGGGAAGATTTCCATAAGCGGTACACGGAAGGGACGCCGATCAGCATCCATGAGTTCATGTATCCCTTGATCCAAGGCTACGATTCCGTTGCGCTGAAAGCCGATATCGAATTGGGTGGAACCGATCAAAAGTTCAATCTCCTGATGGGACGAGACTTGCAGCGGGATTACGGGCAGGAGGCGCAGGCAGTCATCACCATGCCGCTGCTGGAGGGCACCGACGGCGTCCGGAAGATGAGTAAGAGTTTCGGCAACTACATCGCGCTGGAAGATCAGCCGGCCGACATGTTCGGCAAACTCATGTCGATTAGCGACACGCTCATGCACCGGTACTACGAGCTGCTGACCACCGAGGATTTGACCTGTGTGAAGGCCGCGCATCCCATGGACGCAAAGCAGGGTCTGGCTGAGCAGATCGTTGCCCGGTATCATGGGGCTGAGGCCGGTCGTGAAGCGCGAGCCGCCTTCCAGCATAAATTTCAGGCGCGGGAGTTTCCGGAAGAGCCGGACGCGCGCGTCGTCCTGACGCCATCCGACGTGAAGGATGTGAAAGTGCCCTCGATCGGCCTTGTCGATCTGATCGCCAGGACCGGGCTAGTTCCCAGCAAGAGCGAAGCCCGCCGGTTGATTGTGCAGGGCGGGGTGGAGCTCAATGAACAAAAGATGACCGATGCGAATGCCGTGGTGCCGCTGGCGGTTGGTCATCTGCTTCGATTGCGTGTCGGTCGGCGGAAGTTTGCGGTGGCCGAGTACAAGGATTGAGCAGGTGGCCTCGGTTGCCTTGACTTCGCTTCGTCGCCGGCGTAGGATTCGAATTCTCTTCAGCCAGGGGCGGGCGTAGCTCAGTGGTAGAGTCCTTGCTTCCCAAGCAAGTTGTCGTGGGTTCAAATCCCATCGCCCGCTCCACACATCCTTCTTAGCCTAGATGCGTCCCTCTCGATTCAAGGCTTGGACGCTTTTTTTGTTGTTCATGAGGTCAGCGAAGGGCGTTACGGTCGAGCAGGAGTGTCCTGGAATGGCTCACCGCTGAAGACGGTTCCATTCTGCCTGTCTTGTTCCAGGCAGATTATGCGAACGGTGAGGTGTTCGAGGAAGTTGCGATGTCGCCCCAGGCCTGGGCTTGTTGGTTATTCGCCATCGTTCAGGGGGAACCGGGATTTCGCTCTGCTCCTGGCCGACCGACGCCTCCCCTTATGCGAGGGCAGGCGGTCGGATCAGTCCGCTCTGGTGTGCCCGGATCAGCAATTTCTGGCGATTCGAGACACCGAGTTTGTCGAAAATACTCGTGAGGTGATGTCTGACCGTAATACTTGAGATGCACAGGCGATCCCCAATGTCTTTGTTGGACAGTCCTTCGCTCACCAACTGTACGACCTCCTGCTCCCTGTCCGTGAGTCCGTCCAGACGTTTAGGTAAGTTGGACTCGCGGGGAATCAGGGTAGGAAGATCCATCGGGGTGCGTAGGTTCTGTCGACCGTCATGTCTTTCGATACTCACACCCACGTTCTCCTCCGGCTTGGTGAGGTGGGCGATCGTGGTAATGAGCACCGTAGCGGGCTGTACCTTGAGCACAATCCCGTCGATACCGAAAGCGACTGCTTGACGGGTGCGCTCGATATCATCCAATCCGCTCAACAGAATGATCTTGATGGAAGGACGGGCGGCCCGAATGTTCCTCACGAGGTCTGGAATGCCCAGATCATTCTCTGTGTCCAGAATAGCGAGATCCGGATACTCAGTAGCCAGGATCCCATTCAGGTCTACCCCGTGACCTGTTTGGCCGACGAGCTTGATCCAAGTTTCTGCTTCAACGATCCGCTGCAAACCGAGACGCAGGAGGTAGTTGCTGCTGAAAATTGCCACCACTGTTTTGGCCACTGTTTCTCCGCTGTCGTTCATCACACCCCCTGACCGGCTCGCACTTTGTGTGGACTCTCGAGCTGGCTAGAATTATATACGTACAACATAGTGCAAACGTTACGCAGTGACCGCTAGGTTGAATACGTGATTGCGGGCACCTTCGACGGCGCATATTCGCATACCCACCGGGTGGCAGGCAATCGGTAAATTCCAGCACGCAACTGCCCCCAAAGGCTTACCCATATTCACTTTGCGCCGATTTCATGCCATCCTTACCGGAGCGCCCTGGACTGTACAATAGTGTGCGCACGTCAAAGTACTAGGATGTGAGCTGGTTTCATACCTAGGGTGCGTTGGTCTGATACGCGACCATGGGGAGAAATCAATGAGATAGCAATGGTTGCATTTTTCTGCACATTGTTGCCTGAGCATGTGAAGCCGGTTCTGACAGCACAAATGTATGGCAGGAAATTCTCTAGCAGAACTCCTCATCGGCACCAATGTCCGATGCGCCAGGACAAAGAAGCGTTTAAAAGAAGTGCGCGTTCATGGGACTCAGAGGGCGAAGCTATGGTAACTGCCTCCACTTTTGATTCTCGCGTCACAGTGCCGCTGTCTGAAGGGCCCTGCGCCGACGTTCATTGGTATGCCGTCAGCACACGTTCCCGGCATGAAAAAATGGTGCGGGACCGACTGGCGGGTATTGGTGTTGAACCGTTTCTCCCCTTGACAAGGACATTGAACCAGTGGTCGGACCGGAAAGTCTGGACAGAGAACCCGCTCTTTTCCGGCTACTGTTTCGCCAGGTTTTCACTCATGAACAGTCATGCCATTCTTCAAACGCCGGGCATTGTTCGAATCGTAGGTTCGGTCAGGCCGGAGCCCATTCCTGACGAGGAGGTGAAGGCAATCATGAAGTTGGCGGAAAGTGCACGTTCCTTAGAGCGTCATGATTACTTGACCGAAGGGGCTTGGGTGGAAGTGGTGCGAGGTCCTCTGACAGGGCTTCGAGGACAGTTGCTGAGAAAGGGAGGCCACGATTGTCTCGTCATTCGCGTGCACCTCATCCAGCAAGCTGCTACCGTCCACATCGATATGCGTGAAGTGATCCCAGTGCAATGAACCCTCCAGTCGTCTTTCTTTTTCAAGTTTCTTGGATGAAAGATAAGAAGATCTAGGAAGCCGCCATGGCGAAACCACAATTTACCCAAGATCAAATACTGACAGTCGTTCTTGAGATAAATGCGGAGCATGCGCTGAAGGATTTCGCGAGAAAGCATGGAGTGTCGAGGTCCACTTTGTATCGGTGGCGGGCAAAACTTGCGGATAAAAGAAAACCTTTGAGGGATCACCTTCGTTCATTGGAGATTGAAAACAGCCAGCTCAAAAGCCAAATTGCCGAGCTGTCGCTCGAGTACGCTTCACTTCGGACAGCCTTGGTGAGGGATTTATGAAGCGAGGAGACGGTGTTGATTGTCGCACCCTTGTTTGCCCTGCAATGAGGGAACTGCTCAAGTTCGGAGGGCTACAATGCGTTTCTTATATGCCGTAGTGGTAGGATTGTCGGCGGTTTTTTCAGTCGGGACTGCATTGGCACAGTCAAAGGCCAATGCGCCGGTGAAGACCGGGATTCAAGTTGCAGAAGCCTCGTCTTCGTCGGGCGGCGCCGGGCTTGGCGATAAGGTGGTTAATGCCACATCTCCGACGCAAGTGATAGAAAAACTTTCGAACATTGTCTCCGAAGAGTTTACCATCGGGGCAGAGGACGTTCTGGAAATTACTGTGTGGAGAAACCAGGATCTTTCGAAAACGGTTCAGGTCCGCCCTGACGGTCGGTTTTCCATGCCGGTAATACGCGACGTTGTGGCGGTGGGAAAAACACCCTCACAGCTTGCTGATGAAATCACTCGTAAGCTCAGAGAATATGTCCAGAATCCGGTCGTAGCGATCAGCGTGAAAGAGGTGAATAGTTATAGCATTTTCGTGCTCGGGGAAGTCGTCAAACCCGGCAAGTACCCCCTCAAGAGCAGGACGACATTGCTGCAGGGAATTACCATCGCCGGAGGCTTTACGCCGGTTGCGGCCAGGAATCAGGTGGTGGTATTTCGATTTGGGGAGAATGGAACAGGGATGCAAACCCTGACGTCCAGCTACGACGATATCGTGCTTCGCGGAGGGATTGGTCAAAACCTAGAGCTGCGAGCCGGCGATACGCTCGTTGTGCCAAGCGAAGCCATGGTTGTTTTTCCGGGTCATTCTCAGTAACAGGCGGGTGCCACAACGGGAAAGGATGCACTAGTCGTGATGCCGAGAGCAGCTCATCCAACTCTTCTGTTCTGGCTAGGCCTTTTCCTCACCCAGGTTCTATCAGGGTGTGCGTCAGGAGTGCTCGTCGAGCGCGAATATCCCACTCCTTCCGGATTCCTGCTTGGGCCAGAGGATGTGTTGGATATCACCGTGTGGAAGAATCAGGATCTTTCCCGTTCCGTGGCGATACGGCCGGACGGCCTGATCTCCCTACCGATCATCGGAGATGTCCAGGCGGCGGGGTTAACTGCAGACGCGTTAGCTCAACGGATCGCGGAACGTTTGAAGCAATTTGTCGCCAGTAATCCCGCCGTCTCTGTCAGCGTCAAGGATCTGAATAGCTACTCCATCTTTGTCCTGGGAGAAGTAGCGAAACCGGGTAAGTACCAGCTGAAATCGTACATTACCATCTTGCACGCGATCTCCATGGCCGGAGGCTTCACGGAATACGCCAAGAGAAACAAACTGCAGGTTGTCCGTACAACGCCAAACGGGGACCACAAGCTTCATGAAATTCATATTCCCGTCCGATATGACGATGTGGTGGCCGGGAAGGGTGAACCGGGCAACCTGGTGCTGCTATCGGGCGATACGGTCGTGGTTCCGTAGACGCCTGAAGGGGGATCCGTTCAGAGTCTGGCTGGCGACGTTGTTGGTCTCTTGGATCGCCGCTGGTTTCGGCGGCCTCGGCCCCCGAGTCGCCTCTGCCGAAACACGGGTCATTCCGTCCGTCAGCGTCACGGAGCGGTATGATTCCAATGTTTTTTTTGCTCCGTCCGCATCTGTTCCGGGGCTGAAACGATGGGATTTCGTGACGGCTGTGACCCCCATGGTGCAGGTGGTAGACAAAACACGAGAGGTCGAGACCACTCTCAATCTCGGCGGCAGCGGCAATGTCTTTGTCAATAATTCGAAACTGAATTTTTTTTCCGCGCAGGTCAACGGCTCAGTCAAGCTGGACGGGTTGGTTGGACAACTCATTCCCGGCTTGAGGCTCAGCATCTCCGATTCATTTGCCTTCACGCCAGAACAACCGAGCTTTGTTCAGGCTGGAATAACGTTGCCCACCGAGAATGTGTTTGCTAGAGGCATTCAAACGGTGCGTGCCAATCAGATTACGAATGCCACTTCCGTTGTCGCGTCGTATCCCATATCGCAGTCACTCAGCGTCCGCGGCGACTATGTGTATTCCATCTTTCGTGTAGGAAACATAATTTTTGAGCAATCCAGTGATGTTCCGGTGGTGTTTTTCGATACCGACTTTCAGCGCTGGTCTATCGGGCCAAGCTACCGGCTTCCGCACGGAGATCAAGTGAGCCTCAATTTCCAGACGACGACCGCTGATTTTAGACAGAAAGGCATTTTGGGAGGACAAGCCTTGAGTCAAAGTATCACGGCTCGAGGTCTCGAAGCGGAATATTCAACGGGTACCAAAAACTGGTCGGCGGTGGTAAGTGCCGGAACGACATTTCTCGAAGACGGAAGCGGTGGATTATTTTTCTTTTCGGGTAAGCTGGCTCTGTCCAGGCAGCTCAACCCTTCTACGCGAGTGTCACTCGACGTATCCAGGCAACTCGCTCCCGCATTTTTTGGTACGAGTGGAGCGCTGATCAGCACGGTGGTTGGAGCCAGCGTCAGCCGAGGTCTCGGCGATTCTTTCTCCGTGACCGGCAGTGCCAATTATGCCCTTAACCAGGCCACGCCCGTCGAGGTCGCGCGATTCGAGTCCTACTCAGGCACGGTCCTCATCAACTACACAGGCTGGCGGGATATCACACCATCTCTCTCTTATCAATATACTCATTTTGAAGTAAGCCAATCGGGTTTCGGATTTCTGGTTAACCGAAGTGTGGCCCTGTTGTCGCTCACGACAAAGTGGAAATAAGTCACTCGCACGAACTCCAACAGATTGTCTGATTAGCCGTTCCTCGCCCGGGGGGCTGTTAATCGACGCTTCGGACCATCAAATCGTTTGAGAAAGAAGTGCAGCCATGAGCTCATCGACAGAAACCCTTACAGCTGTGCCAAGAATCCGCCTGCAGCCATCGAATGGGTGGCGCGCACTGAATCTGCGGGAATTTTGGCAGTATCGCGAACTGCTCTACTTTCTCAGCTGGCGTGATATTAAGGTCCGATACAAGCAAACAGCCCTGGGTGCTTTATGGGCTATTCTGCAACCCTTCCTGACTATGCTTATATTCAGT
Source organism: Nitrospira sp. CR1.1 (assembly GCA_014055465.1). Lineage (NCBI taxonomy): Bacteria > Pseudomonadati > Nitrospirota > Nitrospiria > Nitrospirales > Nitrospiraceae > Nitrospira > Nitrospira sp. CR1.1. Next base: position 52,431 of record WIAF01000006.1, on the reverse strand, counting down.
TTGTTTTTTGGGAATCTTGCGAAGATGCCGTCGGATGGCATTCCCTATCCCATCTTTGCTTTTGCGGCCTTGGTCCCCTGGACGTTTTTTTCCAACGGGCTCACGCAATCGGGAAATAGTCTGGTACAGAGCGCCGGCATGCTCAAGAAAGTGTATTTTCCTCGCTTGATTGTTCCGATCTCCAGCATTCTCTCCGGTGTCGTGGATTTCCTGTTCGCTTTCCTGGTCCTCATCGGACTGATGTTCTGGTACGGAATCGCCCCGACAGCCAATGTCGTGTGGTTGCCTTTTCTCCTGCTATTGGCGTTTGGGACGGCTTTGGGTGTGGGGTTATGGTTGTCAGCGATGAATGTCCAGTTTAGAGATGTGCGCTACACGATTCCTTTCCTCGCTCAATTTTGGCTCTTCGCCACCCCCATCGCCTATCCCAGTAGTTTGCTCTCGGAGCCCTGGAGAACAATCTATGGCATCAACCCCATGGTAGGGGTCGTCGAAGGTTTCCGGTGGGCGCTGCTTGGAACCACAAGCGCTCCCGGTCCGCTTATCATCGTGTCAGCTTTGACCATGCTCACGATTCTTATCACGGGCATGTTCTATTTCCGGCGAATGGAAAGCACCTTTGCCGATGTGGTCTAGAAGGGCTTCATGAGCAAATTAGCCATCTGCGTCGAATCACTCGGTAAACAGTTCAGAGTCGGGACAGCCACCGGGTCTTACGGCACCTTCCGGGAAAAGCTGGTGGAGCTCGTGGGGGCCCCATTTTATTGGCTTGTCAGCCTTCTTGGTGGGAATCGGCAGGATGCCGGGACTGGCGAAGAGATCCTCTGGGCGTTGAAAGAAGTGTCGTTTCAAATCAATCGTGGGGAGGTGGTCGGCATCATCGGTCGGAACGGCGCCGGGAAGAGCACGTTGCTGAAGATCCTCTCCCAGATCACTGAGCCGACCGAAGGCTATGTGGATCTGTATGGCCGGGTCGGCTCCCTGTTGGAGGTCGGGACCGGTTTTCACCCAGAGCTCACAGGACGAGAAAATGTCTTCTTGAACGGCGCCATCCTGGGGATGTCTCGATCGGAGATCGAGAGGAAGTTCGACGAGATCGTCGCGTTTGCTGAAGTGAAGCGATTCATCGACACCCCCGTCAAACACTATTCCAGCGGTATGTGCGTTCGTCTGGCCTTCGCTGTTGCCGCCCATCTTGAGCCGGAAATCCTGATCATTGACGAGGTGCTTGCGGTCGGGGATGCGAGCTTTCAGAAAAAATGTCTCGGAAAAATGGAGGGAGTGGCGAAGGAAGGACGCACGGTCTTGTTCGTCAGTCACAACATGCTGGCGGTTCAGAATCTGTGCTCGCGAGTGATCTGGCTACACGATGGAAAGATCGTGCAAGATGGAAAGCCGGCCGACGTTGTCTCCAACTATCTGAGGATGTCCGCGTCGATGCTGACGGAACAGGTGTGGAACGACGTGACCCAGGCCCCAGGGAATCACAAAGTCCGCCTCCGCAAGATCAGCGTGCGAGGGTCTGATCGTAACAGACCGGACCAGCTCGGCATCGATCAGCCCTGCGAAATCGAGGTTGAATATTGGAACCAGCGCCCGCAGGCCGTGCTCCATGCCACGCTACATGTCTACACCGAACAGGGAATTCTCGCATTCACCACCGGGTCGGCGGAACAAGCCGCCACGGAAGACGGCGCAATGCCTGCGGGGCTCTTTCGCAGCGTGTGCCATTTGCCGGCCAACCTGCTGAATACCGGCGTTCACAGGATCGTGCTCCTGATCGTCGAAAACCGAAGCAGGGTGACGTATCGCCTTGAAGACGCTCTCTCCTTTGAGATGGTCGAGCTCAGTAAGCGCCACTTCGGATGGCAAGGTCGAGAGCCGGGTGCCGTTCGCCCTGTGCTCAGATGGACGACCATTCAGGTCCAAGCAGGCGAGCCCGTCAATATGACGCCCATGCCTCATTGAGGGGGACGCGGCAGGAGCGAAATTTCGCACCGGATCCTGAGATCCATGGGTACAGTGTCCCAGCGACAGGGATGCGACAATCGTGCAGCGCGCAGGTCAGTCGGTTGCCTCAATTCATCTCCACGTTTTCGGTCAGAAACATCGGCTGTGCCGCTGCCGCGCAACATGAATCACGTGATTCCTGAGTTTCCATGCCAGGTGAATGCCAGAATTGGGTTTACCTCTACAGGGTATGGTCATGCGGGTTACGCTGCATCCTTGGCGGGATTTGGCACCCCGCGCCATCTCCGACGCTCTGACGGGTGGATCCTCGAGCGGCAGATTCCTGGCACACCGTATCGAGATGCGATCGGCCCCTATCCGTTGTTCAGCTGCCGGGATTGGTCTCAACTTGCGCTGGACCTTGATGAAATCGGAACGGACCTGGTCAGCCTCATGGTTGTGCCTGCTCCGTTTGACAGGTATTCCCGCCCGCTCCTTGAGCAGTGCTTCGAGCAGGTAACTCCGTTTAAGTCGCACTATGTGACCGACCTTTCGCAGCCGCTGGAGCAGATCGTCAAGAAATCTCATCGGGAGACGGTGGCGCGCGCGACAAAAAAAGTGCAAGTGGCGCATTGTGTGGAACCGGTCGCGCAGCTCACGAAATGGATTGAACTGTTCGACGTGCTCGTCAAGAGGCATCACATCACCGGCATTCGCGCCTTTTCGCCTGACGCCTTTGCCAAACAATTAGCCATTCCCGGCATGGTGATGTTTGAGGCACGAGCGAATGGGGAAACCGTCGGACTTGATCTGTGGTATACGCAGGCAGACGTCGCCTATGGACATCTGGTGGCATTCAGTGAGCTCGGGTATGAATTGCGCGCGTCGTACGCCACCAAATGGTTTATGCTCAATCACTTTGCTGGGAAGGTGAGATGGGTCGATCTCGGAGGGGGCGCCGGCGTAAGTTCGAACGCGACCGACGGCCTTTCTATCTATAAAGGCGGGTGGAGCACCGGAACCGTGCCCGCATATCTCTGCTGCCGAATTTTTAATCATTCTCTGTACGATTCATTGTCCTCGGCATGCGGCGCCAGCGGCAGCAGCTATTTCCCGGCCTATCGAGCGGGCATTCCGTTCTGATTGTTCTCCATTCAAGAGGGCGCTGTCAGGACGGCATAGCCGCCGAGCTGCCTTTCTGAATCCTATAGGCTCTGATTGGTGCAACATTTCACGCACCCTGGGCCGTCGCACTACTCCCAACATCCTACCTGCCGGACAGTTCAGCGAACAGACGCCGTCAGAGACGGCGTGAACGGCGGGGGCCTGATATACAACCATAGGGAGGCCGGAAGGAGGATCCATAATGTCGTCCCGAGTGTCTGTTGATGTAGCCAGGTCGCTGCCGACCGCAGAGGAGTGTATTGCCTCAATCGAGCGCGATGGCTACTGTTATGTGCCGCAGATGTTCTCGCCCGAACAGGTGTCCATGGCACTGGAGCGGATTAAGTATTGGTTCGACAATACGCTGTCGTCCCAATCCGAGCGGATGCCGTATCTCAACAAAGACCAATCGATGGTGTACAACCTCCAGAGCAAGGACCTCGTTCTTCTTCGGATGGTGCTTGGCTGCGAGCTTATCGAGAAGGTTCTGATGCAGTTTCTGAATGACCGGTGGTTTACCTCAATCCCATCGGACGCGCCTAATTACATCCTACGATCCTTTCTTGCCCGAAGCAGCAATCACCAAATGCCCTTGCACATCGACTCGTTCATCCCCTATGCGGGTCCTCATGTTTTCATCATGCAGTGCGCGATCCCGCTGGAAGATCAGACGGAAGACAACGGGTGTACCGTGCTGATTCCGGGCTCTCACCTTTCGGGGAAATACTGTTCGCAAGACGCGTTCCCTTCCGCCGTGTCCATCAAGGCTCGCGCGGGAGATCTCGTCTTTTGGGACAGCCGAATCTGGCATGGAGCGCGTCAAAACACGAGCGGAGGGACGCGCTGGGCCATGATTGCTACATTTTGCCGTTGGTGGATTAAGCAGGCTTTCGACATCCCGGGCAATCTCCCCCAAGAACTCTATGATCAGTTGACCGAGCGCGAAAAAAGCGTGCTCGGGTACTGTTCAGTTCCTTATGACAACGAAAAGCACGGCATCGATATGAAGCGGAGCTATTCGTTGCTGCCTCAACAGGTGGTGGATTACCGCAGGTAAGCACATCAGGACAAAGAGGAAACGTACTATGTCAAAAGATCTAACAGTCACTTATGTCTCGCATGCTTGTCTCCGAATCGACGGCGAGTTTGGCTCGCTGTTGTGCGATCCCTGGTTTTTGAATGAGCCTGTGTACGACTACGCTCTCTGGAAGTTTCCCCCCGCGGTGATTCCACCCGAAGTCTTGCTGAAGGATCTCGATTATCTCTACATCACGCATTCGCACGAAGATCACTTTCATATCCCCTCAATCAATCGTATTCCCCGTGACATCCAGGTGTTGCTCCCTGAATATGCCAACCGGCCTTGCTTGCGCGCCCAACTGGTGGAACGCACCATGCGGGAAATGGGCTTTCACCGCATCAGGAAAATTCAGCCGTGGGAAACGATTCACCTTGCTGGAATGACACCGTTTACGGTCGTTCCTTCGGCGAAATCGCGGGCTCACGATTGGGAGAATTCCGGCTTCGTGATCGACCATCCCGGAACGCGTCTTATCAACATGAACGACAACTGTGATGACGAAGAGCTCTGTTCGGAGATCCACTCTCACTGGCCGACCTTTGAGATCGGCTTTGTCCAAACCTCCAGTGCAACGGTGTTTCCGGCCTGTTACCGTATGCCCCCGGAAGCCAAGGAGGAAGCCGCGCGGAACAAGTGCGAGACGTTCACACTGCACAAACGGTTAATCGAGATGCTTCATCTCCAGCGCATCGTCCCTTTCGCGGGGGACTTCGGCTGGTATGACGATCGGTACTTCAGCCATAATTGGCAGGGCCGGTCCACACCGAAGATCCTGGAGAATTGGATCCGCGATAACTATCCCGATCGGGATGTCGCCACGCTCTATCCATCCGACACCTGGTCCATCTCCACGGGTATTGTTCGCAATCATCCCGATGTTGATTGGGGGCAATATCTGGATTTCGTCAAAACGTGCAAGCAGAAACTTCAGAAGAAGGTGGATTACTACAACGCATGGATTGATGCATCGGATCGGAACAACCTGCTTCAGCGTTCGCGTCTGCATACGGAGACTATCAACAAGCATATTACGCAAGATGGCATTGTTTTCAGCGGCCGTTTCCGCGTCATCGTGGAGGGGGGCAACTCGAACTTTTCATTTGTGTTGAAAGCCAATCCTCAGGATGGATTTGCCATTGATTGGGAAGATACTGAACCTGTCGATCAGTCGATTTATGTGCCCGAGCGCCTCTGGGCGGCCATTCTAGAAGGCAAGATCATGTGGGGCATGTATCAATGGACGACCGAGATTAAGGAGCATGTGCCGTACAGACTCGATCTTGGCCGTTTCTGGTATTGGCTCGAATACAATCTCGATTTGGGTAACAAGAACTCCCAGGCCATCATGAACCCCAAGTTGTTCCCCTACTTGACCGGCCCCACGATTCGGCCGGAGTGGGGAACGGTTGAATTCGAAGATGATTGGGAGTTCCCATGGCTCAATCGAGAAGTAGCCTCGGGACAGGAGTCGGCGCACCAAAGCGCCTAGGTCCTGTTAGAGTCGGCAGACCGAAACAGCTGCTCCGTGCGCTGTACCTGTGGCCGTGCTAAGGAAGTGGCGCCGCTGGGAGCGGCGCCACTTCCCATCAACTGTGGGCGCTCCGTCGGTCATTCTAGGCGCCGACGGACGCCTCATCACCTTGTGTGGGGTCGTAGCATGGGTGGACGAGACAAGCGATTTATTTTCGTCGTTTCAACTTCGGGTTCGGTGATGAACCAGGTCCTGGCAAGCAAGGTTCTGCGCGCTGTGGTCCATTCCGTGGTCGCGGATCGACCATGCCAGGCTGTGGCGGAAGCGCAGGCTTGGGGACTGCCCGTGGCATTGTTTGAGGAAGGCTCACCGGAGACGTTCTGCTCCAGGTTGGCCCAGTACATGGAGGAGCACCACATCGACTATGTCATTTCCTTCTACACTCACTTCTACAGCAAAGCCTTCCGTGATGCCTATCGGGACCGCATTCTCAATTTTCATCCGTCGCTGTTGCCGGCGTTCAAGGGAATGGACGGATTTGGCGATGGGGTGGCCTATCACACGAAGATCATCGGGACGACCGTGGAGTTCATCAAGGATGTGATGGATGAAGGCAAGGTCATTATGCAGACCGCATGCACCGTGGATCCTGGATTGAGTCGCGCGGCGTTGCGTCACTGTATTTTCGTTCAACAATGCAAGACGCTCCTGCAGGTTGTGAAATGGCTGATTGACGACCGTGTGCGGGTGGATGGAGACCGGGTGACGATTGTCGAGGCCGGGTATCATGACCTCGAGTTTGTGCCAGCATTGGAGTGGCGGGAAGCGCTCGACCTCCAAGTGGCTCTCCCTTTTGGAGTGGCAGGGACGGCCACTCTAGTGACAGGTCGGTGAAGCACTATGCCTAAGCCGATCAGACCGGAGATTCGCTCCGATGTGATGGGGGGGGATGTCACGCCATATTCATGCCTGCTCTGCGGGGCCATAGAATGGGCCGAGCTGGTCGAGCCGCATCCCCGTCAGTCCGTTCGGGTTGACGGAGTGGTTGAGCCGCGGCCGCTCGGGAGGCGTCAGTGCAGAGGCTGCGGGGTCGGCTTTCGAATACCCAAAGAAGACCTGGAGGTGATGTACCGGCAGGACTTCGCATTGTACAGCAACCGGCCAGGCGCCGACGGGTTCAATCGTCAGCGGCATCCTGCGCTCGTCGATCTGATTGCTAAGTCGATACAGCCTCTCCGGCCTCGTCGAATTCTCGAAGTCGGATGCGGAGACGGCAGCACGTTGAGCGTCATACGGGAACTGTGGCCCGACGCCGAAACGGTGGGCTTGGAACCATCCCGCCGTGCCGCAGAAGCCGCACGAGCAAGAGGCCACTGGGTCATCGAGGGGATGGCGGAGTCGTCGTTGGATGAGGAGGCCGAGCAACGTTTCGATCTCATCTTTAGCATCCAAGTCATCGAGCACACAGCAGACCCGGTGTCGTTTTTAGCAGCGCAGGCTGACTATCTCGCACCCGGCGGAGTCGTGGTGACCATTTGCCCCAACGGGGCGGTGCCCCATGCAGAACTTATCCATGTGGATCATTTGTTCTCATTTAGCCCGTGTCATCTCGCGGCCGTGACGGCCCGGGCTGGGCTGATCCGCCATGGTGGGTATGAATTCTTTCTTGATGAGGCATGCGAATTCAATCAACTCGTGGTCGCAGGCAAAGCCTCGGATTCCAAGCCGGCCGAAATCGGCCTCCTCCCGCCAATCGGGCAGGATGAGGTGGACCGGCTGGAAGAGGCGCGGAACGCGTATCTGCGTTGTTGGTCCCGTCTTGAAGGCGAGCTGAGCAAACGGGCCGAACAGTGCGAGGCTCTCATTTGTTTTGGTACCGGTGGTTGGTCTGCCAATTTAGCCGGGTACGCGCCGGCCATATGGGAGCGTGTACGAGCGTCTACGGTCGATAACCCCGCGACAACTACCTACATGAATAAACCCGTCGTCGATTACACGAGCGTGCAGAAGCTGGAGCCGGACGCCGTCATTGTGGCAGTCAATCCTTGTCGACAAGAGATGGTCTCCCGACGACTGCGCCGGGACGGGTATCACACTATTCAGTGGAATGATCTGATCAAGAGATAGACTCGCGCTTACGGGTGCGGTGTCGTGACGAAAGGGGAGAACTGATGCAGGCCATAGCTTCCACTAGCGCTACTCTTCGAGCTACTTTCAATGATCAGGGCTATGTCCTCGTAAAAAACCTCATTCCTGAGGCCATCGGGAATCGAGTGTTGGAGGATCTGAGGCTTGCGACCACCCAGCTGCTGCAGTCCCGTGGGCTCCTCACTCCGGAGCTTGATCGTGGGGAGCTATTGGAGTTGCTTAAGGCGGTGTTCAGGTTCGACCTTAACCTGTATCTCAGCATTCTGCGTTTGGGCAGTAAGTTGCAGTCGGTCCATGCGTTGGCCTTGCATGAACGACTCATTCACCTGCTCAACGAATTGGGCTGCAAGGCGAGTGTCCTGCCCTGCGGAGTTGCTATCCATCTCGTGGCCGACGAGTTAAAGATTCCGGGTGGGTACTTCGGATGGGGTGCACACCAAGACTGGTCGTCGGCTCAAGGCAGTTTGGATCAACTGGTGTTGTGGACGCCGCTCATGGATGTGGGTAAAGACTTTTATCCCGTCGAAATCGTACCCGGGAGCCATAAGCTGGGCGTGTTACCCGGAGATCGGCAGAATGCCAATAACAGGGGGGCATTGATTACCATTCAGCCCGGTCTAGTGGACGAGAAGGATTTTATACCCGTCGAGATGAAGCGTGGTGATGTCCTGATGTTCTCGGGACTTCTGGTTCATCGGACCGGTAACGGGATTCGCAAAGGACTCCGCATCGCCTGCGGGGCACGTTTCGACAATGTTGAGGAACACACGTTTGTCGATCGTGGCTATCCCTGTGCCTTTCGCCTTCACGCCGAAACGCAGATCTTGCATCCGGGCTTCCCCACTGCTGACCAGGTGCATCGGCTGTTTCTGTAACCAGGCAGATGCGACAGCGCATACACCCAGTTGAGTTGAAGGAGGTGGGCATGAAGACATGGGGAGATCTGGCCATTTTCGGGGGGAAGCCGGCGTTCGAGAAACCACTCCATGTGGGGTACCCCAACATCGGAAATCGCGCGGCTCTGTTCGAGCGCATCAATGACATCCTGGATCGACGATGGCTGACCAATATGGGACCGTACAGCCAGGAGTTTGAGCGACGTATTTCGGAGATGCTCGGTGTCAAACATTGTATCGCGATGTGCAACGGCACGGTTGCGCTGGAAATTGCCATTCGTGCGCTCGGCCTTACGGGGGAAGTTATCGTTCCCTCCATGACCTTCATTGCAACGGTGCACGCGCTCCAATGGCAGGAGGTCACCCCGATTTTCTGCGATATTGCACCGGGTGAGTTCCATCTGGACCCGGAGAAAGTCGAGGCCATGATCACGCCGCGCACCACGGGAATTATCGGCGTGCACCTCTGGGGGCGCCCGTGCCACGCCGAGGCTCTGACTCGAATTGCCCAGAAGCGCGGGTTGAAACTCTTGTTCGACGCGGCTCACGCGTTCGGCTGTTCTCATAACGGACGCATGATTGGCAACTTTGGCAATGCGGAGGTGTTCAGTTTTCACGCCACGAAGTGTATCAATACATTCGAAGGGGGGGCGATCGTCACCAACGACGATGAGCTGGCGGAAAAAATTCGACTGATGACCAACTTTGGCTTCGGAGGTACTGACAAGGTTGTCTACATTGGGACGAACGGGAAGATGAATGAAGTATCCGCCGCGATGGGAATCACCTCCCTCGAGGATTTTGAGACGTTTATTGAGTTGAACCGATCAAACTATCAAACCTATGTCAGGGAGCTGACGGGGATCCGCGGACTCAGGCCGGTCATGTACGATGAACAGGAGCGCAACAACTATCACTATGTGGTCTTGGAACTTGATGAAGCCGTGACCGCCGTGAGCCGCGATCAAGTGGTGGATATTCTCCGCGCAGAGAATGTGCTCGCCCGACGATATTTCTATCCGGGCTGCCACAATATGGAGCCATACCGGTCGTACTTTCCATTGAGCCAGCTGTGGTTGCCGGAGACGGAACGTATGGCCAAACGGGTGCTGGTGCTACCTACCGGCGCAGCCGTCACTGCCGAGAGCATCAAGCTGATCGGACAGATAATCCGAGTGGTGGTTGGGAGCGGTCGGGAAATTCGCGATCGACTGAAGCACCTGCTTCCATTGGTCGAGCGACCGGTCGTGCAGGAACCGAAACAGGAATTACCCGCAGAACTTGAAGTCGTGCCACGGTGATAACTGCCCGGCACATGTTGGCAGGAAGTGGTGCCGAATCATGTTTGGTGTAGGCCATGGAGCGCTCCATTCTCGGTGAGGGGATTGGTCTGCCCCCTTTACCCGAGGAGAGGGCAGCGCGGATGGCAAGAGGCAATTCAGAGTCGTCGCCACTCGAGACCTTCGTGACCACCTGATCTCTCCTTGTAAGTAGATGGACCCTGTCATTGCGGAATCTTCAGCCTGCATGCAGGAGAGATCCACCGCGCCATGCTGTTTAATTCACTAGAGTTTCTGTTCCTATTCCTGCCAGCAACGGCGGCGGTTTTCTTCCTGATCGGCGGGTTCGGCCGCCGTCAGTTTGCAATTGCCTGGCTCGTCGTCGCGTCGGTGTTCTTTTACGGATATTGGAACGTTTCCTATGTCCCGCTCCTGCTTTTCTCCGTGGTGTTCAATTACTTCCTGGGAGAGGCATTACAGGCTGGGAAGAAAAAATGGATGTTGACAGGCGGCATACTGGTCAATCTTGGGCTCCTGGGTTATTTCAAATATGCAATGTTCATTGTTGAGAATCTGCGTTTTCTCCCGATACGCGATCTCCACGTGGTCCTGCCCATAGGGATTTCGTTTCTGACGTTTGAACAAATCGCCTATCTCGTAGACACCTACCGAGGTCAAACACCTCCAAGAGATTTTGTTCGCTACTGCTGGTTCATTACCTTTTTCCCTCGGCTGATCGCCGGACCTATTGTCCGGGCTCGAGAAATATTGCCGCAGTATGGAAGACAGTCATTTGGTGCGTTCAACACGACGTGGTTGGCTACCGGGCTGACGATATTCGTCATCGGTTTATTCAAGAAAGTCATCTGCGCTGATCACGTCGGCTCGTATGCGACCCACGTATTTCAAACTGCGGAACGAGGGACCGCAATAACGTTTCTTGAAGCGTGGGGGGGAGCGCTGGCGTTTACCTGTCAGATCTATTTTGATTTTTCTGGTTATTCCGATATGGCAATCGGCATTGCGCGCATGTTCGGGATTGTGTTGCCGCTCAATTTCGATTCCCCGTACAAAGCCTGCAGCATCATTGAGTTCTGGCGGCGTTGGCATATGACATTGTCGCGATTTCTTCGCGATTACCTCTATATCCCCCTCGGGGGTGACCGGAAAGGAAAAGTTCGACGATATGCGAATTTACTGATCACCATGGTTGTTGCCGGTTTGTGGCACGGCGCAGCCTGGACGTTTGTTGCATGGGGGGCGTTACACGGGGTCTATTTGTGTATCAATCATGCCTGGCGGTCAGTGCGAGCGTGGTTGGGACATGATCTCAGCCGGACTACCTGGTGGGGGCGTGGAAGCGGGAGATTCGCAACGTTGGGCGCGGTTGTCCTGGCCTGGATTTTCTTTAGGGCCTCAAGTTTTTCCGGTGCGCTGAATGTCCTGACTGGCATGGCGGGCATGAACGGGTGGGGCGGTATTTCCACGAGCCTCTTGGGATATTTCATTGCGCCGATCCTGCTAATGGTATGCCTGGTTGCGCCTAATACCCAAGAATTAGTGGGCCAAATCGAAGAAGTCTCACTCGACCAGCCGAGCCATGCGAGGTCAGAATATAAACCCTGGTTCTCGTGGAAGCCCAATTTGAGCTGGTCGATAGTGATAGGCCTGATGCTTTATCTGGCAATTGTGTCCCTGACTGAAGAGAGCGAGTTTATCTATTTTCGGTTTTAAAGCGCCGTGATGAAAGTGAGTCTGTTGAGCAATACGAGGGGGAGCCAAGAGCACGGTTTGTATCTGGTTGGTCTGTTGCAGTGTGTGGTCTTTGTCTATTTGATCACGATGCTTTTTGTCCATACTCAGAAAATGGTGATCCTGGAACGTGATTATCCGATGTGGCTCAATGCGAAACGGGTCGCAAGTTCTGTTTCACCGAGTCGACAGGATCTTGTCGTCATTGGAGATTCGAGAGCCAAGGCCGGATACATTCCCAATCTGGTTGACAAGAAATCGCTAAATCTGGCACTGACCGGCCAATCACCCATCGAGGGCTATTACCTCCTTGTGAATTATCTCAAAGGACATCCAGCGCCAAAGAATCTGCTGTTGAGCTATGCGCCCTATCATCTCACCATGGTCGATGTCTTTTGGGAAATGTCGGTCAAGTATGACTTTCTGAACTACGATGATTACCGGGAGGTGTGGGAGACTTCCCGTCGCCTGGAGGATAAGACGCTTGGCGACAAGAGTTTGAGATGGCAATACTTCTTCCTGCCCAGCAAATACTGGGGAAGCGTGAGACACGCGGTGAAGGAGCGAAGGTGGAAAACCAACGATGAGACCTATCGGACTGTTGTTCAGAGCAATGGACATTTTTACTACGGGAAAAAATCAGGCTCGATCGACCTGAATGAAGAGGCAGAGCTGAAAAAATTTGCGGCCTCCCGCTTATTGGACTCTTATCTCAATAAATTGATCGACCTTGCGCAATCAAATGGTATCGAGGTGTTTTGGTACACGATGCCATTTAACGACGAATCATGCAAAAATCTGCCGGACTCGTTCACCAGAGATTACGACGCGTATCTCTCCGCGCTGGAGTCGAAGAAGAGCGTAAAGGTAATTCAGAAGATCTCATGCCTGCCCAACACACTTTTTGGTGATAAGAGTCACTTATACTCGGGTGCAGATGCGAACACGCTGGCGATCCTGAAAGCCGTGTTTGACGTCTCTGCGATACGGCCCCTGTCGTAAGCAACCTGAAACATAGACCGTATCTTGGGTGACTACGGCGCAAAAGCGAGGAAAGCCAGGATGTTTGCATGGGTCAGTCCAAGTTCATTGAAACACATGGCGGTGTGAGGCGATGAGAGCCGGATTTGCCGAGCGAGATATCACACCGCCACGCGGTATGGAAATGCCCGGGGGATCGCGCCGGGTAGTCCACGAAGGACCGGCTCATGATCCCTGCAAGGTGCGTGCAGCGGTATTCGACGACGGCTCTGAGCAGGTTGCCCTGGTGAGCGTCGATGCGGTCATCGTGCCTCGAGGGCTCGTGCAATCCGCCAGAGCCCAGATCAAGGCCTGTTGCGGCATCCATCCGTCCTCGGTGATGATTGCTGCCACCCATTCCCACAGCGCGGGTCCGTTAGGTTTTTATGAGCCTGGTCAGTTCGATCGTGCAGCACCATGGATTCAGCGGCTCGCGTATGAGCAATCCGCCTGCGCGGATCCCGGCTACGTAAGACATGTGAGAGAGCAGATCGTATCAGCGGTGTCTGAGGCATGGGACAGTCGCGTGGAAGTCGAGTGCGGAGCGGCGAAGGGGTGTGAACCGAAGGCGGCTTTCAACCGCAGATTCCGTATGCGGAATGGACTCACGTACACGTTTCCGGGGCAGGGGAATCCGGATATCGTTTCGCAGGCAGGCCCGATCGATCCTGAGGTAGGCGTTCTGGGAGCATGGGACTGCGAGGGGCGTCTCCGAGGGTGTGTCGTCAATTATGCCTGCCATCTGACGAGCAAGCCGGGCGGTACCTCTGCAGATTGGGTGTTCTATCTTGAGGAGGTCATCCGCGCAGGTCTTGGTTCGGAAGTCGTGGTTCTGTTCCTGAATGGCGCCTGTGGCGACATTACCCCTGTTGACACGATGGGGCGATACCAGAACCAGATCGGTGAGAAGTGGGCTCGGCGCGCCGGTGCGCGCGTAGGAGCTGCAGCGATCAACGCCCTCCTGGATGCGGTTCCCGGGACATTGGCCCCGGTATCGACTCGAGTCAGGCAACTCGGCATTCCAAGGCGGCCACCGAGTCCGGAGAAGCTCGAACAGGCCCGCCGGCTACTGATGAACGGTGCCGCACAAGAACAGACTGTTGAATGGTATTTTGCGCGAGAAACAGTCCTCCTTGACGCTCTTTTGCAGCGAGAACCTGAAGCCGACGTAGAGCTTCACGCTATGCAGATCGGTCCGGCCGTACTCCTGGCTTGTCCGGGAGAGCTGTTCTGCGAATTGGGACTTAAGCTGAAAGCGTCCAAGCAGTTTGCATTTGTGTTTCCCGTCTCCCTCGCCAACGGATTTTGCGGATATCTCCCCACTATCGAGGCGATGAGCGCCACCGGGGGTGGTTATGAAACACGATTGACGAGTCATTCCAACCTGGAAATCGGGGCGGGTGAAAAAATCGTGGAGACCCTTGGGGCAATGGCTGCTGATCTGACTCCGGGCCCTCTGCCGGAACTCCCCTGTCCGCCTGGTTTCACAAAGGCTTGGAACTTCGGCAACGTGCCGGCCGAATGCTGACAACGTCCTGCCAGGCCGGTGCAAGTCGTGAGATTCATCGAGAGCGCACAGAAGACCGCGGACTAGGCTTCCGGCGATCCAGTGAGGTGTGAGGTGCGAATCAGTGTGGCAGGCGGTATCCTCCTGGGTCTGGTGCTTGGGGTGGCCTGTATCGGTTTGTATGCATGGCGGCACGAGGACACGTCTGATTTTGTGACCGACCTCATCATGGTGTCGATGCGCGACGGAGTGAAATTGCAAACGGCTGTCTGGCGTCCGATGGGGGAGGGGCGTTATCCGGTGGTCTTGAGCCGCGGATACAATACGACGGGACCAGCCCTCGCTAAACCGTTTGTCGATGCGGGTTATGTCTACGTCGGGCAGGCAACCCGTGGGCATGCAGGCTCGGAGGGAGAGCATGGTGTCGCCGATCGCTTCTTTGCCGACGCCCGTGACGGATACGATACGTTGACCTGGATCAGCGAGCAACCATGGTCCGACGGCCGGATTGCCATGTACGGCAAGTCCTACTGGGCTGGAACACAGTGGCTGGTCGCGGTCGAACAGCACCCGAATTTGAAGGCCATTATCCCGCAAGTAATGAATGCCGATGTCTGGCAGTGCGGCTACCGGTGTAATGGGGCACTGTCGTTGGCGCTCACAGCAGGAGGAAGAGCCTATAGCAAAGACAGCATGGCAGAAATTACCGCTCTCGGCTTGGAGACCTTCTTTCGCCATCTCCCGCTTATCACGATGGACAAGCGGGTTGGGGGTACGCGCCTCCGTGGCGCCCGTGAACTGTGGGAGCAGTATGTACGCCATTCCACGTTCGATGAGTACTGGCAGGCCATCACCATTCGCGGAGATGGTCAGGACGGCAAGTATCGAAAGATCAACATTCCCGTCTATCTTATGGGCGGATGGTACGACTACTATGCAGGCGCTGCGTTTACCAGCTATCAACAGCTTCGGAAGGCCGATCCTACGAGAGATGTGCGGATTGTGATCAATCCCTCGGATCATTTGAACCGTGTGGTGAGCGGCCGGGAGTTCGGGGACCATGCCGGAAAGGATGAAATCGCCCTTGCCACCCGATGGTTGGATTACGTGATACGCGGGATCGACAATGGAGTGAGCGCCGAACGTCCGGTCAAAATCTTCGTCATGGGCATCAACGAGTGGAGATACGAGCAGGAGTGGCCCCTGGCGCGGACCCGGTATACAAAGTATTACTTCCACGCCGCAGATGGCGCCCGCCTCGGGACACTCGACACGCGCCTCCCGGGCAATGAGCCACCGTCTACTTATACGTATGATCCCGATGACCCGGTTCCGACCTTGGGTGGGAACCACTCCGTCATCGATCGTGAGTTGGCATCGATCATCCGGGCTGGGACGGTGGATCAGCGGCCGAATGAAGGGCGATCCGACGTATTGGTTTGGTCCAGTGCGCCCCTCGCGCAACCGGTGGAAGTAACCGGGCCGATTGTGGTCACGCTGTTCGCTTCATCCTCGGCCCCCGATACCGATCTTGTTGCCAGATTGATCGATGTGTATCCGGATGGGACCGCCTATAATCTGACCGAAGGAATCCTTCGCGCGCGTTTTCACCGCTCCATTTATGGGGAACCGGAGCTTCTGGTGCCGGGAACCATCTATGAATTTACGGTCACGCTGCAACCGACGAGCAACGTCTTCCTGGCCGGACATCAAATCCGGCTCCATGTCACCAGCAGCAATTTCCCTCTCTGGGACCGGAACCCCAATACCGGACACCCTCAAGGGATGGATGCCGAGATACAGCCGGCTACGCAACGGGTCTATCACGATCGCGCGCATCCTTCGCACCTGGTACTGCCCGTGATTCCCGCCTCAACTGATTCGACCGCCACCCGACTACCGGGTGGAATGGAGGTGGGCTGACAATCATGGCGTTTGAATTGATGAAACAATCAGGTTGGTATGAGCGCATTGTTCGTCCGCTCGTCTGGGCTCCCGTCTTCGCCCACCGTCGGTATCGAGCGGCGAAGTGCGCACGGTTGTTCGAGAAGCTGGCGATCGAGGACGGTAAGTTGCTGGCTCATGTCCGCGCTCAAAAAGAGCATGAGTACCTGGGAGAGCGGTCGCCGCTGGTCAGCATCACCACGCCGACGTACAACCGGGGGCAATTGGTGGCGGAAAGCACCCTGCCGGCCGTCCTGGCGCAGAGCTATACGAATTTTGAATGGTTGATTGTGGGCGACCACTGCACCGACGATACCGTGGAACGCATGGCGACGGTGAAGGACCCGCGGGTGTCGTTTTATAATCTGCCGACGCGTCCTCAGTATCCCAAGAACAAAAGGAAGCGGTGGATGATCGTGGGCACTAAGGCGAACAACCTCGCGCATCAGATGGCCAAGGGCTCGTGGATCTCGCATCTCGATGACGACGATGTGTATACACCGGATCACATAGAACAACTGTTGACATGCGCATTGACCGGAAATCTTGAGTTCGTCTGGGGCCGGTCTCGAGTGGAACTCCAGCCCGGCACATGGGAAGAACGGGGTGCGGCTTTCGGTGCGGACGGAAAGAGCCCGGGATATGTGTCCCATTCCACTGTGCTGTACCGGAAGTACCTCGACCAGGTTTTTCCCTATGATCCGCAGACCCCCCTCAAACTCAACATGGGCGGCGACGCATTCCGGTGGAGACGAATGGTCAACGCCGGTGTCCGCGTCGGGTTCGTCGACCGTATTGTGACCTTGATTCCGCTTCGTCCGGGAGAGGCAGTCCGTACCATTTCGCTGCTCGACTGACCGGACTGAGGTCCTGCCGAGATCTTTCCACGCGTTTGCTTGGAGAAACGATTTTGCCGGCGTTCGCCGGTTAGACCACAAGGACCGCTTCTTGTCCATCATGACTGACCCGTGTCTCATTATCGGTGAAGTGGGGCAAGCCCACGACGGAAGCCTGGGGTTGGCCCATGCCTATATCGACGCGATTGCCAACGCGGGGGCTGATGCGGTCAAATTCCAGACACATATTGCGCAAGCAGAGAGCACGCCGGGTGAGCCCTGGCGGGTGAAGTTCAGTCGCCAGGATGCCACGCGCTACGACTATTGGCGACGCATGGAATTCTCAGAAGAACAATGGCAAGGTCTTCGCGCCCATGCTGCGGATCGTAGGGTGAAGTTCATCAGTTCACCGTTTTCACTGCCTGCCGCTCAGATGTTGCAACGTGTAGGGTTGGATGGGTGGAAGGTCGCATCAGGGGAGATTACCAACCGCCCGCTGCTTGAGTTCATGGTCGCATCCGGCATCCCGATCCTGCTATCGACGGGCATGAGCGCTCTCTCGGAAATCGACGAGGTCGTCGGGTTTTTGGAGACACATCAGGCGCCTACCACCCTGCTTCAGTGCACGACGGCGTATCCCTGCCCACCGGAAAAGATCGGCCTGAATCTTATTCCGATGTATCGGGCCCGGTACCGCTGCCACGTCGGGCTGTCGGACCATTCAGGGACTATCTATGCCGGCCTGGCAGCAGCAGCAATCGGGATCGAAGCACTCGAAGTTCACGTGACCATGAGTCGGGAGATGCCCGGGCCGGACGTGCCGGCGAGTGTGACCGCCGATGAACTCCGTCAGCTTGTCGAAGGGATCCGGTTCATTGAGAAGACCCGAAATCACCCTGTTGATAAGGATCAAATGTCGGAAGAAATGCGGCCGCTCAGGCGCCTCTTTACCAAAAGCGCCGTGGCGATGTCGGACCTTCCTGCCGGAACGATTCTTTCATCCGAACATCTGACGTTCAAGAAACCTGGTACAGGGATTGCCGTCGAACGAGTCGGAGAGATCCTGGGGCGCAAGCTGCGACGGATGGTCCCGGCAGATACACTCTTTTCGCAGGATGATTTCGAGCCATGAGGACCCCTGTTCTAGATGTCCCGCCCGGGCAGTATCGTATTCTCAACCTCGAGCCCGAAGGATACTGCGGAGAAGCGCGTGCGGTCCTGGCGCGGTTAGGCGAGATCAACGACGGGCCGCTGTGTCGGCGCGAACTGCTGGAGCGTATCTCAGCCTATGACATTCTGATCGTCCGGCTACACCATCAGATCGATCGGGAAGTGTTCGAAGCGGGCAAGAATCTGAAAGCCATCGTGTCGGCGACAACCGGCCTCGACCATATCGATCTCGAGACGGCAGAGGCACGGAATCTTCCTGTCCTCAGCCTGAAAGGCGAACAGATTTTTCTGAGCACCATCACCGCGACGGCTGAGCACACCTGGGGATTGTTGCTTGCCCTTATGCGACGCATTCCTGAAGCGATCGATTCCGTCCAGGCTGGACGATGGAATCGAGACGCTTTGAAGGGACACGATCTGGAAGGAAAACGGCTCGGCATTGTCGGTTTCGGGCGGTTAGGAAAGCAGGTTGCGATCTACGGATCAGCCTTCGGGATGCGTGTCGCCGCATACGACCCCTTCATCGACACCTGGCCGACAGCGGTTCTGCGCAAACCGTCTTTGCTTGAGTTGCTTGCAGAGAGCGATGTGGTGACCATTCACGTCAATCTTCATCCGGGCGCTGTGAATCTCATCGGCAGAGCGGAATTGGCCGCGCTTCCAGGAGGCGCTGTGCTGGTGAATACGTCGCGAGGGCAGATCGTGGATGAAGCGGCCCTGCTGGATGCCCTCGTTGCCGGACGGCTTAGCGGAGCGGCGCTGGACGTGCTTGCGGAGGAACGCCGCCACGACATCCGTTCAAACAACCCGCTGCTGGTGTATGCCAAGCAGCAGCGTAATTTGCTGATTACTCCCCACATCGGAGGAGCCACTCATGAAGCCATGTGTAAAACGGAAGTGTTTATGGCTCATAAATTGACTCAATTCCTCCACAACCTCCCGGCCTAACGGAAGCCGGATCGGAGTCATTATGCGGAAAGTGTGTGTCGTCATCACTGCTCGGCCGAGTTATTCCCGGATCAAAACCGTGCTTCAGGCGATCAAGTCTCATCCGGATCTTCAACTCCAGCTCATCGTTGCCGCGTCGGCTCTGCTGGAACGGTACGGCGAGGTTGTGAACGTCATTCGCGCCGACGGCTTTCAACCGGACGCAATTGTCTACATGGTGCTGGAAGGCGAGAACCTGATCACGACCGCGAAGTCGACCGGTTTAGGCGTCGTCGAACTTGCCACGATCTTCGACAATATCCGCCCCGATGTCGTGATCAGTGTCGCGGATCGCTTTGAAACGATCGCGACAGCCATTGCCGCATCCTATCTCAACATTCCGGTGGCGCACGTGCAGGGCGGAGAAGTCACGGGATCGATCGATGAGAAAGTCCGGCATGCAGTGACGAAGCTCTCTATGCTGCATTTCGTCGCCAATCGGCAGGCGGCAGACCGGGTGATCCGCATGGGAGAAGACCCGGAGATGGTCTTTATCACCGGCTGTCCTTCCATTGATCTCGCTGAACGTGTTCAAGGCTCCATGGATAATGGCTTTGACCCTTTTGCGGGTTATGCCGGAGTCGGGAACCGCTTCGACGCGCGCCAAGGCTACATGGTGGTCATGCAACATCCAGTCACCACCGAGTATCGCGATTCTGCATCGCAGATTCACGAGACGATTTCTGCCGTCAGGACGTTGAACCAGCCGACCTTCTGGTTCTGGCCCAATGTGGATGCCGGTTCGGATCAGATCTCGAAAGGCCTGCGCCAGTTCCGCGAGACCGGGGAGACATCGCAGATCTATTTTTTCAAGAATATGACACCGGAGGATTTCCTCCGACTTCTCGCCGGCGCCCGTTGTCTCGTAGGAAACTCCAGCGCGGGGATCAGGGAGGCGTCGTATCTTGGTCTTCCGGTGGTCAACATCGGAAATCGTCAGCAGGGCAGAGAGCGAGCGAGGAACGTCATCGACGTCGGATATAACGCTGCCGAGATCGTGGAGGCTACCGAGAAACACCTGGCCAATGGCCGGTATCCCTCTAGTCCTCTATACGGCGACGGCAAAGCAGGCGAGCGTATTGCGCAAATTCTGGCCCGGGTCCCGCTGACCGTAGAGAAGAGGATTGCATACTGATGGACAGGACCCAGAAAGTACTGGCAGTGATTCCGGCTCGGGGCGGCTCGAAAGGGGTGCCTCGCAAAAACATTCGGTCCGTCTGTGGGAGGCCGCTGATTGCCCATACCATTGAACATGCCCGCGCAGCGCAGCATCTGTTCCACCGCATCATTGTGAGTACAGATGATGAGGAGATTGCGGCGGTGGCAAGAGCGTATGGGGCGGAGGTGCCATTTCTCAGGCCGGCGAATCTGGCTCGCGACGAGTCACCTATGATTCCCATGCTCCAACATGCGGTCGAGTTTATTGAAAGACAGGATGCGGTCCGTATGGATTGGATTTGTCTTCTCCAACCGACGGAACCGTTTCGTACGGTTTCGGATCTTGAGCAGTGCCTCCGTTTGGGGATGGCGGGCGGTTGTGATTCCGTCATCAGTGTGGTGCGGGTTTTTGCCACACACCCCATCCTGATGAAGCGCATCGACAATGACGTCCTCCTGCCGTTTTGCGTGGAAGAGAAGGAAGGCACCAGACGGCAGGATTACCAGCCGGCGGCGTACATGCGTAACGGATCGGTCTATCTGACCAGGCGGGGCGTCTTGATGGAGCAGGGGTCCATTTGGGGCCAAACGATTCGTCCCTACGTGATGCCTCTGGAACGATCGGTGAGTATCGATACAGAACTCGATCTCAAGCTGGCCGAACTCATGATGTCGGAGCAGATCGCCCTAGAACGAAGTGGAAATCTCTAACATGTGTGGCATTAGCGGATACGTCGACTCAGAGCGAGTCGCCTCTGATCGCACGATTCAACTCATGACCCGTCCCCTCGCGCATCGCGGGCCGGATGGGGAAGGCGTGTGGGTTGAATCTCGCGTGGCACTTGGCAACCGGCGTCTGGCCGTGCTCGATCTCTCCTCCCGCGGTCACCAGCCGATGATAAGTCACGATCGTCGTTACGTCATGACCTACAACGGAGAGGTGTACAATTATCTCGAGTTGAAGTCCGACCTTGGGAGGTCATTTGAAACAGGAACTGACACGGAAGTTGTCCTTGAAGCCTTTGCCCGGTGGGGGCCCGACAGTTTCCACCGGCTGAACGGAATGTTCGCCTGTGCGATCTGGGACCGTCTTACCGAGCGATTGTTGTTGGTCAGAGATCGTTTCGGGGTCAAGCCGCTCTACTATGCCGAAGTGGACGGTACGCTCTATTTTGCGTCGGAGATCAAATCACTCGCAGCGGCTGGCGTCCCCTTGGAGCCCGACCAGGACACCTGGTTCGCCTACCTCCGCTTCGGTGCCTATGATGACGGTTCCGGTACCTTCTTCAAGGGTATCAGGCGGGTCCCTCCTGGCCATTATCTTTCCTGGCAAGACGGCCGTATTGAGCTACATCGCTGGTATGACCTTCCGGAACGGGTGAAGTCATCCTGGCCGGACGAACGTTCGGACAGCATTGTCGGCGAGGAATACCACCGGCTTCTCCAGGATGCTGTGCGAATTCGGTTCCGCTCAGACGTCCCCGTCGGGGTCTGCCTCAGCGGTGGCCTGGATTCCTCGACGCTGGTTGCGCTGTTGAAGGAGCTGTTCGGTTCAGGCCAGGATATCCAGACCTACCACTTCGCCTGTGGTGATGCCGCCTACGATGAAACACCATGGGTCAGGAAATTGCTCGCAGAAACCCGCTATCCGCTCAACATAGCGTATCTTGCTGCGGCTGAGATCCCCGACCTCGCCGAAGAAGCGATCCTTTCTCAAGAGGAGCCGTTCGGGGGATTTCCGACCTTGGCGATGATTCAACTCTTCAAGCTGGCCAAGAGTTCCGGAACAACGGTGCTGCTGGACGGGCAGGGCCTCGACGAACAGTGGGCAGGGTATAGTTACTACGCACAAGGCGCAGGGAGTGCCTTATCAGGATCCATGCCCGTCCAGGGATCTCTCAATGGGTCGACCAGCCATGGGTGTCTCTCAGAGGCCTTCACCTCGCTGCGGCCTCGGCCGGTCTATCCGGAACCCTTTCGAGGCCGGCTGTCGAACCTTCGTTATTGCGATCTCCGGTATACGAAACTTCCGCGGGCATTGCGTTTCAACGATCGAGCTTCCTCACAAGCGTCCTGCGAGTTGCGGGAACCGTTTCTCGATTACCGGTTGGTTGAACTGGCCTTCAAACAGCCTGATCATCGTCTCATCCGCCACGACCAGCACAAATATCTCCTCCGGGAAATCGTTCGCCCGCTCCTGCCGAAAGACTTTGCTGAGGCTCCGAAACGGCCCGTGCAGACACCACAGCGCGAATGGTTGCGAGGGCCCCTCCGGGACTGGGTGGAGAGTTGTCTGGCGCATGCAAGCGTCACCCAGAGCGGATGGTTTGACAAGATTCGTCTGCATGAGTCATGGGAGCGATACCTCCGGGGCGAGAGCGACAATTCTTTTTATGTGTGGCAATGGATCAGTGTCGCGCTCAATCACCATCTGATTGAATCGATGAAAGCCGCTCACAAGACGTAGATCGCTTCGGATCGCACCCGTTGCCTGTTCACCCTTGTGCCGTCCGGCGACACCATTGAAACAGTTGTGATCAACGTGAGACAGATCAGGTGAAGACACAGAGAACCGCCGTCATTCTTGCGGGATCCGAGGGACTCGGTCTCGCCGCCGCGCAATGCCTCGGGGAGGAAGGACATCGCGTTGTTATCTTCTCGCGCTCCAGGGAGAAGCTTGATGCCGCGCGGACCGGCTTCATCAAACGCGGTCACGACGCGCTCATCTTTCCCGGAGATCTGGCTTCATCCGACGATCTCGAACGGCTGTTCGGTTTTGTAGAAGAGCGCTTCGGCGGTACCGACATCCTGGTCAATAACACAGGTGGCCCCAAGCCAGGGAATATCCTCGATCTGCCCGATGACGCCTGGCGTACGGCATTTGACGAGCAGGCCATCTCCCTGATGAGAGCAATCCGGCGCGTCGTACCGGGCATGCGCGCGCGCCGGTGGGGGCGCATCATCACCATCGCGTCGCTGTCTGTGAAAGCTCCGATCGAAGGGCTGGATCTTTCCAACTTCATGCGCGGCGGTCTGGCCGCAGTGCACCGCACACTTGCCCGCGCGCTTGCTCCGCATGACGTCAACGTCCATATGGTATTGCCGGGCTCCATTATGACTGCCCGGTCACGTTCATTGATTCAGAAAAGGGCCGATAGTCTTAAGACCTCTTTCGACGAGGCACTTTCCACCTCAATCGGGCGCATCCCGAAAGGGCGCCTGGGGACGCCGGAGGATGTCGGCCACGTGGTCGCCTTTCTCGCGTCGGAACGCGCCGCCTATCTCACCGGAAATTTCATCCGGGTGGATGGCGGCATGTATGCGGGGCTTGACTGATGCTGACACCTCCGTTCACCGCTCTCATCAAGCATCTTGCTGCGAGTTATGCTTCGCTCGGGCGTCCGGTCAAGCTCGCCCCGCTCACCTTTGAGTTTCAAGTCAGCAATAATCTGTTCGAATACTCGGCGACCGGCGGGCGGTTCCTGTTAAAGGTGATGGCTCATCCCCAGGCTCTCTACGGGCAGCAGGGGGTGGCCGAGCGGCTCGAGGTCGTGGGTCAGGCGGTATTCGAGCTCCATCGTGCCGGCCTCCCGGTTGAAGAGATCGTTCGTGGTGACGATGGGTGCTTCGTTCATCGTTACCAGGGCCATCTCTTACGTCTCTATGTGTTCAACAATGGCAGGGTATATGCCGACCCGGAATTGGACCCCCGACGCAGTGCGAGTTCGCTGCGTAGACTTCATGCCGAAGGACTGGCTTGCCTCAGCGAGGAAACCAGAAAGAGGATGAGTGGTTTTCACAAGGCGTATCCCCTTCGTACGACCGCAAGCGAGGTGCCCACGCTGCAGGGATTTCTTAAGGACCAGGCCCCGGCTCGCCAGGCCTATGCCCGGATTCTCGACCAGTGGGATATTGTCGAGTGGGCCGTGGAACGAACGCTCAGCGATCGTCCCAGTTTGCCGCCTAACGAGTGCCTGGTCCACACGGATTTCCATCCGCGGAACGCGCTATTCAATCACGATCGAGACCAGGCGACCATGATCGATCTCGACAACATGATTATCGACCGGCGGCTGCCTTGTCTGGGATTTAGCATTGTGCGGTTCGCCTTTTTGCAGCGCGAGCGGAGCCCCGAGGTCTTGCGGAAGGCCATTGCAGTATTTGCGGGGGCGGAGCATCAGAAGCCGGAATTTCTTCATGACTTACACCATGCGATGGTGGGCATTGAAATCGAAAAGGTGTTGCGGATCCTGCATCGGGTAAGAACGACGGGTGAATACACCTGTTTCATCGACAACATCTGTCCGCTCCACCTGGCAAACATCAAATTTCTCAAGGCGAGTGGCGTCTGTGCGTGAAGACCGGATCGCACGAATTAGTTGGGAAGGAACGGTCTGGTACGCTGCGCCGGATGAAACCGACCTGGTGCTCTTGTCCGGATCGCCGCTCGACGGGTTCACGAAGACAAACAAGCGTGTCGCCGCAGCAAAGGTCCGGTTCCTGCCGCCAGTCCCTGCGACGAAACTGGTCGGGATCGGCGCCAATTTTCCAGGGGAGGAGCCGCTGGGGCCTGATCCTTACCCATCGTTCTTTATTAAACCGCCGTCATCGTTCACGGGTCACCTGACAACCATCGAGCTGCCCCCTGTCTTTCGATCGGTCGTCGCAGAAGGAGAGCTAGGGGTGGTCGTGCGGCGGCGATGCCGGAACCTGACCAAGGACGAGGCGCCGGGTGTCATCTTAGGGTGGACAGTGGTCAACGATCTTTCAGGTCGTGACAGCACCCTCCGTGTGGTTCCGCCTGCGGTGAAGAAGTCTGCGGATGGGTTCGCACCGATGGGTCCCTATCTGAATCTCGACTCCACGATCCGTCCGTTCACTCTCCTCACACGGCGGAATGGAGAGGTCGTCCAGCAGGGTACGACCGCAGCTATGAGATTCGGCGTGGTGGAGTGCCTGGTTTACGTATCGAGCATCATGACGCTGGAACCCTACGACGTGGTGGCCCTGGGCACCCCGCCGCCAAAGCCGGCCGTAGTTCCGGGTGATGAGGTGGCCGTCGAGATTGAAGGAATCGGACGGTTGGTGAATCGGATCGCAGCCTGCGGAGCATGCGGGCACGCCACGGCAGAAACCGTGTAAAGGGGAGACGATGAAAGTATTGTTCGCGGGACTCGGTTCAATTGGCCAACGGCATGTCCGGAACCTTCGTGCGCTGATGGGCGAGCAGGTCGAGATCCTCGCCTATCGGGCTAACGGCGATAGCCCTGTCCTCAACGCAGACATGACCGTAAAGCAAGGCGCTACCCTGGAGTCGACGTACAACATCCGATCCTTTTCGAATCTTGATGACGCCTTGGGTCAGAAACCGGATGCAGTGTTCGTGACGAATCCCAACAGCTTGCACCTGTCAGTCGCCTTGGCGGCAGCCAAGGCGGGATGTCACCTGTTTATCGAGAAGCCCCTCGCTGATTCTCTCGATGGGGTCGAGGAGCTGATAGAGATTGTCGAGCGCAAGAACCTGACGGCCTTTGTGGCCTATCAATTTCGTTTCCATCCGGGGTTGCGCTGGATCAAGAATCTGCTCGAAGAACGCCGTCTCGGGAGGCTCGCTGCCGTCCACATCGTGAACGGGGAGTATCTTCCGGACTGGCACCCCTATGAAGACTACCGGCAAAGCCACGCCGCGAGGAGGGCCCTCGGGGGAGGGGCGCTCCGCATTCAAACACACGAATTCGATTATGCCTTATGGCTGTTCGGAATGCCTCGCCGTCTGTACGCCGTCGGAGGACACCTCAGCGGGCTCGAACTCGACGTCGAAGATTCCGTCAGTGTCCTGCTGTCCTGTGAGGATCGCGGCGGAGTCTTTCCAGTGCACATTCACCTGGACTACCTGCAACGGCCTGCGCAGCGAGTTTGCGAAGTGATCGGAGATGCCGGGAAGGTTCACTATGACTTTTATAGCAATCAGGTGGTCTTTCATGACGTGAAGTCACGAACGACTCAGCAGATCCAGTTCCGCGGGTTTGAGCGCAATCAGATGTTTGTGGATGAACTCCGCCATTTTCTTGCCTGTTTACGGGGCGAAACTCAGCCGCTGGTCGACCTGCGGGAATCAGTCCGCAGCCTCCGGTTCTCTCTCCTGGCCGACGAGTCGCTTCGTGGGGGCGCCCCCGTGGCCTTCGCGCCCGATCAACGGACCACGCTCGCCGACAACCACTGAATCCTGGCGCTTCAACTGAACGTGGAGACGCCTCCGCTCCAAGGACTCCACGCAACCCGGAAATCAGGCAACGATATGATGCCGACGATGCTCCAAGAAACAACCGCGTTCCGTTGTCCCGTATGCTTGGCTCAGGAAACGGCCGTTGTCCGGCCGTACCGGAGCGGAGCGACGCAATCGCGGGGCCCTTTTTCTGGACTCTCCATCCGGTCGTGCGAACAGTGCCATGCCGCCTTTGCCTGCCCATTGCCTCAAGAGAACGAGCTTGAAGCGTTTTACGCGGAAAATTATCGGGCGGAGCGGGGACAGAGCGGCGACGACACCCGCCCCGATGCCTGGGATGGCGGTTCCGTGAGGGCCCGTGCGCAAGTCGAATTTGTCCTGGAATCTCTGAGGGTAGTGGGAAGTTGGCTCGACATCGGGGCCGGCCATGGATTGCTGCTTGACGAAGCCCGCCGGCAACAGGTTGCCAGAACAGGGGCGATCGAACCCGACCTACGCTGCGGCAGGCAGATACAGGAAGCAGGGCATCACCTGTACGCCAGCCTCTTCGAGACGAGGACTTTCTGGGATGTGGTCAGTTTTTCCCATGTCCTGGAACATTTGACGAGACCCCGTCAATTTCTGAAGGATATTCAGCGCCTCCTGACGCAACAGGGACACGTGTTCTGCGAAGTGCCGAATGAGGAACACTTATCTGAATCGCCGCTGGACCTTCCCCATCTGCTGTTCTTTACGCAGGCATCCTTGATTCGGCTTTTCCAGGAGAGCGGCATGACGATTGTTGCCGTGTCGAGTTGCGGGCGGACAACGCCCGAAACCGGATGGCGCCATATCATGAGAGAAGGCGCCCGGCGCGCCTCGCAGAAACTGTTCAATCACCCTCCGCACTGGATCGATCGGAGGGTGCATCCTCACTTTCACTATCACGAAGACCGGTCAGCAGGCGCCTGGATTCGCCTGTTGGCGAGAAAGGCCTGATGGATCCGACGATACTGGCGCTCATACCGGCGCGGGGCGGCTCGAAAGGCGTCCCTCGCAAGAACATCCTCCCGATCGCGGGAAAGCCGCTGATCGCCTACTCGATCCTGCAGGCGCTGGCGTCGAAATGGATCAAGCGAGTCGTGGTATCGACGGATGATCAGGAGATTGCCCAGATCGCACGGGAGTGGGGAGCCGAGGTCCCATTCATCCGTCCGGAGTGGTGCGCAGGAGACGCGTCACCGGATATCGATGTGTTTCGCCATGCGCTGAACTGGTTCTCAGAGCAGGAAGGGTACTCACCCGAGTTGGTGGTTCATCTTCGCCCGCCGGGGCCCGTTCGTCGCGTCGAGCACATCGACGAAGCCATTGAACTGTTGCGGTCGCACCCCGAAGCGGATGCGGTCCGCTCGGTGAGTGTCGCCCGTCAGACCCCGTACAAAATGTGGCACGTGAACTCGGCCGGTCAGTTGCAGCCGGTGCTTCGGATCGAAAACGTGCCGGACTGCCAATCGCTCCCGCGACAACAGTTGCCGGTTGTGTATTGGCAGAATGGATACGTAGATGTCATCCGGCCCCGCGCCATTCTTGAGAAGCAGTCCATGTGGGGAACGTGTGCGCTGCCCTATATCCACAACGAGGAATTGCTGGAAGTCGATTACCCGGAGGACATCCCTGCAGTTGAACAGGCTCTCCATCAGATGCAATACGGCGGCGAGCGCGTTACCGCACAAGGGATGCGTCATCCCGTCTGAATTACATACGCCGGCGGCCCGGTACCGCCGCTCCGCACGATTCGACTCTCTGACCGACCATTCTCTCTCATCACGATGCGCGTCACCCGATTGATGAGCCTTCTGGCCTACTATGGATTCGCGAGGCATTTGCCGGCCTCGGACAACAGTTATGGCAAGTGGGCACGGGTCCTCCGCCGGGCGACCTGCCGCGGGTTGTTTGCACAGATGGGACGTGGCGTCAACGTGGAACAGAAGGCCTTCTTCGGCGACGGACGCAATATCCGCATCGGAGACTATTCCGGCCTCGGCATTAACTGCCGATTGTATGGTCCGGTCTCCCTGGGGAAGCACGTCATGATGGGACCGGATGTTATCATTATCACCTCGAATCACAAGTCCGACAGGCTGGATATCCCGATGACGGCGCAGGGTGGCACCGGCCCTGATCCCGTCGTCATCGGTGATGACGTGTGGATTGGAACGCGGGTGATCATTTTGCCCGGCGTCACCATCGGCCACGGAGCCGTGCTCGCCGCAGGCTCGGTTGTCACGAAAGACGTCCAACCCTATGCCGTTGTGGCCGGCAATCCGGCAAAACTCATTCGCTATCGCAATGCCCAGTTGAAGCCCGCCTGCAGTGACAGTTCCCGGGAACAGGGCCTGTACAAGGATAATTAGGATCGAGGTGAGGCCTCCACGATCTTCGGACCCGTGGATGTAATCGCCGAAGAAGTTGCTGGACCATCAGTTCAGCGCCAATCCATGCGTTGTCCGTTATTCTTCAAGTCACAAACAGCCGACACACTTATTTTTTACAAAGGAGGGGTACGATGAGCCGCACTGTTCAGATAGGGAAGTTTTCAGTGGGTGAGGGGCAACCCTGTTTCATAGTTGCCGAGATCGGGATTAATCACAATGGAAACGTTGAGATCGCCAAGAAGCTTATCGACACCGCGACGCTTGCAGGCTGCGACGCCGTCAAATTCCAGAAGCGGACGCTTGAGATCGTCTATACGCCTGAGGAACTGAGCAAACCTCGCGAAAATCCTTTTGGAAAGACCAACGGTGATCTCAAGCGCGGGTTGGAATTCGGGCGCGAACAGTACGGAGAAATCGATCGCTACTGCAGGGAGAAAGATATTCTCTGGTACGGGTCCTGTTGGGATGAACCTTCGGTCGACTTCATGGAGCAGTTCAACCCGCCCTGCTACAAGATCGCTTCAGCAAGTCTGACCGACGACAATCTATTACGGCATCACCGGAGTTGCGGCAGGCCGCTCATTATTTCGACTGGAATGAGCACCATCGAGCAGATCGATCATGCGGTCGAAGTATTGGGGACCAATGATCTCATTATTCTTCATTGCACGAGCACCTATCCTTCGTCGGTGGAAGAATTGAATCTGGCAGCCCTGCAGACGTTGCGCGAGCGGTACGACGTCCCGATCGGCTACTCGGGTCACGAAGTCGGCTTAGCCACGTCGGTTGCCGCAGCGGCGCTGGGAGCCTGCATGATCGAACGCCATATCACGTTGGATCGGGCTATGTGGGGAAGCGATCAAGCGGCTTCGATTGAGCCGCAGGGTGTGTGGCGTTTGGTAAAGGATGTTCGGGCCATCCATAAAGCTATGGGCGACGGCAAGAAGTGCCTCTACCCGAGCGAGGTGCCGGTGATGAACAAGTTGCGTCGAGTGGGCCTCTGATCCGTTTCGTCACACGGGAGAAGACATCTGATGAGCTCAGGGAATCTTGCGGATGCCGGCGTCCGCGCTCGGTTCGACCTCTCCGGCCGGGTCGCGGTCATCACCGGAGGCGGAGGCCTCTTGGGTGCGCAACACGCGCACGCGATCGCGGAGATGGGAGGGACGCCGGTCCTGATCGATATCGACACGCGCCATGCGCAGGAAACCGCTGAGCGCGTGTCGAACAAATACGGCGTTCCGGCCGTCGCGCTCGCTGCAGACATCACGCAGCCGGAGTCGATCCTTGGAACCGTCCGGCAGGTGACCAAACGGTTCGGACAGATCGATATTCTGATCAACAATGCCGCCCGCAATCCGAAACAAGAGCAACTCAAGGGCGCGAATGAGGGGAGTTCCAGACTTGAGGAATTTTCGCTGACGAGCTGGAATGAAGACCTTGCCGTGGGGCTCACAGGCGCATTTCTGTGCAGCCGGTTGATTGGCCAGGACATGGCGAAGCGCGGCAGGGGCGTGATTCTGAATATCGCTTCCGATCTTGGAGTCATCGCCCCTGATCAGCGTATCTATCGCCGCGCGGATCTGCCGGATCATCAACAACCAGTAAAGCCCGTCAGCTATTCTGTCGTCAAACACGGGTTGATCGGATTGACCCGATACCTCGCCACCTATTGGGCTGAACATGGAATTCGGGTCAATGCCCTGTCCCCGGGAGGTGTCTATACCGGGCAGGACCAAGAATTTGTGGCTCGTCTGACCAGCCTGATTCCCCTTGGGCGGATGGCCCGACAGGATGAATACAAGGCTGCAGTCGTGTTTCTCGTGTCGGACGCGTCGTCCTATATGACGGGCACGAATATGATTATGGATGGAGGACGTACGGTATGGTAACCACAATTCGAGTGCTTGCATTGGACATTGATGGGGTACTGACGGATGGCACGGCGTCCCTATCCGAATCCGGTGATGAAGACAAACGATTTTGCTTTCAGGACCTTGACGCCGTGACGCAAGCGAAACGCGCCGGTCTTACGGTCGCCTTCGTGACTGGCGAGGACACGCCATCCGTCGATCGATTGACGCGCCGTTTCAATTGCGATCTGGTGAGGCGGGGAGTGAAGGAGAAATTGCTCGCGCTGGAGGGGCTCGCGCGCGAGTTGAACGTCAGGCTCGATGATTTCTGTTACGTCGGCGACGGGGACCGCGATGCTTCAGCGCTGCGGCACGTCGGGTTGGGACTGGCTCCTCTGAACGCAACACCGTCGGCCAAAGCCGCTGCGCATCGCATCCTGTCCAAACCCGGTGGAGCGGGGGCCGTTGCGGAAGCGTGTGGCCTGATACGCCAGATCCACATGTTTGAGGAAAATGCGGGTGCCCTGGAAAAGGATATGTACGCGATCGTCAAGAACAGCCTCGAAGCCCATCAGCGTCTCCTTGAGCTGTCGTTGCCGACACTGGTGAAAATCATGCAGGCTTTCGTGCGGACCATCCGTTCCGGGAATAAGATTCTGCTGTTCGGAAACGGCGGCAGCGCCGCAGATGCCCAGCATGTGGCCGGTGAATTGGTGGGCCGTTTCTTGCGTGAAAGCGAGCCCTGGCCGGTCATCGCCCTCACCACGGATTCCTCGATTCTCACCGCTGTCGGCAACGACTGGGAGTTCGCTGATGTGTTTGCCAGGCAGGTCCGCGCTTTGGCCAAACCGGGAGATCTCGTGGCAGGCATCAGCACCAGCGGCCGATCCGCAAACGTGATACGTGGTTTGCAGGCGGGGCGGGCCAAAGGGGCCGCGACGATTGGATTTACCGGCGCCAGCGGGGGAAGCCTTGCGGAGCATGCCGATCTCTGTTTCCGGGCGCCGGCCGATTCGACGCCACGCATACAAGAATTGCATCTGCTCGCCTGGCATACGATCTGCGAGATGGTCGAACGGGAACTCCTGCGAACCGTCTGAATGTGATGATTCATCTAATAAGTCTGTTCTCATGAGCATCATTATCGGCTGCGACAGTTTCTTGGCCTTGCGTAACGTACGGACCGGCGAGCTCGGCCGCTGGCTGGCCGGAACGAAAATACAGGTCTGGGTGGATCCGAACAAATTGCCCGGTTCCCTTGCGGCCAAGCCGGAAGGGACGTTCATAGAGGCGCTCGAGGAGTTTGACGTTCGACATGATCAGGCATTGGACCGGTTGCATTCCTCCGTGGGTTTTGTGCGGAAGTGTTATCAGGATCCGTCCACGATGTGGGCCGACTTCCTGTTCAGTTGTTATCGCCACAACAGCACAAAACCGTTGCGCCGGGTCGCCAGCATCAGCCGGGCAGCGGGTAGGTTCGGGCGGTTCTGGCTTGCGGGACGATGCGGCCTGGCTGAACGCTGGCGCGCCAAATTCTCCCAGACCTTGCGGAAACATCCGATCACTGAGGCCTACCGACGACGGTTGCGGAAGGCGGGGGCTACCGTCGTCGCAAGTTTTTCGCCCGAGGGGGCGCGGGAGATGGCCCTCGTCGAGGCTGCCAACTCTCTCGGCATTCCTACTCTCGTCATGATCCGCTCCCGCGACAATCTGCAGCACAAAATTCCTTATCTCCCCTTCGCCGATCTTTATCTGGTGTGGTCGAAAGTGGCGCGAGACTGCCTCTTGACCATGTATCCGGAAACCTCTGCCGATCAGGTTCATGTCACGGGCGCGCCGCAATTCGACCACCATCTCGATCCATCGCTTCGCCTGACGCGAGAGGAGGTATTCTCGCTGATCGGACTCGATCCAAGCCGCCCCCTCATTCTCTACACCATGGCCACGCCCACGGTTATTCCTCATGAGGTTGCGATTGCACAGCACCTGGCCGATGCCGCGCACGCGGGCCGGTTTGCACGCGGGGCACAGCTGCTCGTCCGCGGCCATCCCAGAATGTTCGGGTCAAACCTCAAGCTCCTGGAGAGAGAATACCCGGAGGCCCGCAGCTATCCACGTCCGACCCAAGTGGAATATGGAGGGGGGGAACATGAAGCCCACCTCGTGCGGCATATCCTCGACGAGGAAACCATGCACCTCTCTCTCCTGGCGAACCAGGACGTGCAAGTGAATGTCTGTGGAACGATGACCATCGACTCGGCCATTTTCGACAAGCCGACGGTTAATGTGTACTACGATCAGCTTCCAGGCATCCCTGAGGCGCTGTCGGTGCGGCGTTTCTACAAGCGCTCTGATACAAAACAGATGATGTCCTATGGCAGCTCACAGTTGGCCGATGATGGAGAGCACTGTATCGATCTGATCAATCGTTACCTGGAGGATCCATCTTTGGAGGCCGAGGGGCGCCGGCGCGCCCGTGCCGAAGATTGCGGTCCGCTGGACGGTCAGGCCGGTAGACGCACGGCCGAATTTCTGAAACAGCTGAGCAAGCACCAAGCACCCTCCACGGGAGCCTATGACTACACAGCAGAATCTCGATCAACGGTATCTTGAGTTCGCGGCGAACACGCGTCGGGTCTTCGAGCGGTTTCCCCAACTTGAGCCGTTGCGTCAATTCATCTTTAGGGATTTGCTGGTCCAGCCGAGACCCTTTGGCTGGCGTGAGTCCGCGAAGCAGTGGCTCCGCCCTCTGGTCCGCCGGGGGCACAGCGCCGGCGCGTGTCGGCCATGCGATATTTTGATCTGGATCGAGGGAACCCGTGAGGTGATTCGTGAATCGTTGTTGCCCGTATTTCACGAGCTCACCTCCCGCGGCGAGAATGTCCGACTCGTCTCGATGAACGGTCCCGCTGATCTGCCTCCTTCCTCTGTGACGCTTCGGTTCCCGAGTGTGTTCTTCCTTCCCGCCTGGACGAAGCAGGCCTGGGAGGCCCTTTGCCAGGCAGAGACGAATCTGGCGCAACCGGCGCTGGCCCGTTGGTTCTTCAACGCCTGCGCCGATGTACAGGGCCTCCTGAATGAAGTGGATCAGATTCTTGATGCCACCAGGCCTCGTGTGGTCGTCACGGCCTCCACGCAATTGATCGGCGGAGCCGCGCTCTTGGTCTCTGCCCAGGCTAAACAGATGCGAACTGTCCTGTTGCAACACGGTGTGCTGCAACCGTTCTATATTCCGATGCTGGCCGACCGGATGTGCACCTGGGGACGGTCCTCCAGTGAAACCCTCACCAGCCTGGGCACGGATCGCCGACGGCTGGAGGCGCTCGGGAGCCCGAGACACGATGCTATGCGGCCGGCCCCCAACGGCCAGGCAAAGCGGCAGCTGCTCAGGAGTCTGTCGCTTGAAGACAAGCCGACCATTGCCTTCTTCTCCAATGGCAACGATCTGTCCCGGAATGGATCAGCTCCGGGCGAATGCGTGCAATGGCTCGAGGCCGCAGCGGAACGATACCGGGGCCGGATCAATATCATTGTGCGCCTCCATCCGAACGAGGATGGGTCGCTCTATCGTCCAAATTCGCATCTGGTGATCACAAAGGATTGTCCTGAGTTTGCGCTCCTCTTGGATGGTTGTGATTGCGTGGCTTCGCTCTGTTCCACCGCCATGCTGGACGCGTTGTTGTACCAGAAGCCGGTCTGGCACTTTCACGCCGATGGTTGGCCGGAGTTGGCAACGAACTGGCAGGAAGGCCTGGCTCAACGAATCGGTTCAGCGAATCAGCTTTGTGCCATGATCGAGCAGGCGCTCCAGGGTAAGGCACTGCAGGATCACGCACCCAATCTGGCTGAAACGGTCTTTGTCAATCACGGGCGTGCGACACAGGCGGTCGCCGATTTTCTCGTGACCCAGGCCGATACCTGTACCGTCATGTGATCGAATGACTCCATGACACGCCGAAACGAGTTCCGATGAAGCAGGGATTGACCAGAGTCATACGGGGTCCGTACACGGCATTCCGGCTGTTCCTGGACCGCATTTGTACTCCCGTCTGGCTGCGCTGGCTGGGGGTGACCTGTGGCCAGGGCTGCTCCTTCATCGGACGGCCGATCATTACCTTGGCTCCCGGGGGAACCATTGCTCTGGGAGAGGGAGTGCGTGTCTTCAGCCGCGTGAATAGCAACCCGGCCGGGCTGCCTCATCCGACGATTCTCGCCGCACTGACGCCGGAAAGTGTGATTGCCATCGGGAAAGAAACTGCCGTGTCAGGGGCGTCAATCGCCGCTCGGGTTCGGGTCACGATCGGCCGCCATGTCATGATCGGGGCAGGGGCCTGTATCTGGGACACCGACTTTCATCCCGTCGATCCCTACCAGCGGCATCAGCATCCGACGCATGCAGCACGGTGCGCTCCGGTCATGATCCATGATGACGTGTTTATCGGCGCGCGTGCGATGATTTTAAAGGGGGTGACCGTGGGGTGGGGCGCGGTCATCGGCGCCGGCGCAGTGGTCACCAGGGACGTCGGAGCCTGTCAGATCGTGGCTGGCAATCCCGCCGTGGCCGTAGGGTCATCGCTTTGTAAGAATGAACGGGTGCGGGAAGATCCATGAAGATCGTTGTGACCGGCTCAAGCGAGCTCATCGGTTCGGAGGTGGTGCGATACGTTGACGCCCTGGCGTGGACAACATGCGGGCCGGGTTTTTCGGACGGGGAGGAGACACCGGACGGAAGCAGATGCGGCTCGAAACCCAGTGCCGCAACTTCCGCCACCATGAACTCGATATCCGCGATCGCGCTGGCGTGCTTTCCTTCATTGAGGAACTTCGCCCAGGCACGATCGTGCATGCCGCGGCCCAACCGAGTCACGACCTGCTTGCCTCCCGGCCCTTCGACGATTTCGATGTCAACGCGGTTGGCACGCTCAATCTTCTTGATGCAGTGCGGCGCTATGCGCCATCCGCCATCCGCCATCTTCGTATACATGTCGACCAACAAGGTTTACGGTGACGCACCGAACGGTCTGCCGTTGGTGGAGCTTTCGTCGTGTTGGGAGTACGCCGAAGCCGGCGATCGTGGTGGCATCCGAGAAGATATGCGGATCGATCAATCCAAACACTCTCTCTTCGGCGCGTCGAAGGTGGCGGCTGACGTGATGGTGCAAGAGTACGGACGATACTTCGGATTATCCACCTGCTGCCTGCGGGGCGGTTGCCTGACCGGCCCGAACCATTCGGGAGTAGAGTTTCACGGTTTTCTCAGTTGCCTGGTGAAGGTCAACCTGACCGGCGGCCTATACCGGATCTATGGGTATAAAGGCAAATAGGTCCGTGACAACAGTCATTCGTACGATGTGGCGAGGTTCATCCATCACTTCATAGAGAAGCCTCGGTGCGGCGAGGTATACAACCTGGGTGGCTGGCGGAACAACTCTTGTTCGATCCTGGAGGCGTTCGAGATGGTCGAACAGATCACGGGGAAATCCATGACCTATGAGTACACCGACAGGAATCGGGAAGGAGACCACATCTGCTACATCTCGGACCTCTCCAAGATTCAAACGCACTACCCATCTTGGGCCCTCACGATGACATTACCGGCGATCCTGGAAGAAATCTGTTCCTCTTGGAAACAACGACTGGATACCGGCCTTTCTGTGCCCTTACTCTCCGAGAGATGATCGTATCCTGTCTGTATCGAACAGTTTGACTCTCTTTCTGGTCAAGAGGAGGCCATATGAACGCCCAGGACACCACGTATGTCAACAATGAGGCCGCATCGAGAAGTGGTGAGCAGATCGACTTCTCGTTCGGAAAGAATTGGCTGGCTTACGTCTCGGGACTCGAGGAACGACATATTACGGCGGCCCAACGTTCGTTTGTCGAATCCACCGGGCTGACAAGCCTCGCCGGGTACAGCTTTCTTGATGCCGGATGCGGCAGCGGACTATCCAGTCTCGTGGCTTCTCGTCTCAACGCGGAGAAGGTCGTCTCGTTCGATATTGACCCCAGTTCCGTGGCATGCACCGAACAACTGCGATCGCGATTCGCGCGGGATGCCAGCAGATGGGAAGTCCATACGCACTCTTTGCTCGACCGCGACCTGCCGTTGAAGATCGTGCCGGCGAATATTGTCTGTTGTTGGGGAGTCGCGCATCATACGGGAAGTATGTGGGAAGCCATTGATCATGTCGCGGGGTGCGTCGCAGAGGACGGCATGTTGCTTCTGGCGATTTATAATCGCACGAAACATTCCGGCACATGGCTGACTATCAAGCGCATCTATAACTGGGCGCCGGCGCCGATTAAAAAATTGTTGCTCCTTGGGTTTCATACCAAGACCTTTACCAGCCTGATGCTGCACGGCCAGAATCCGCGTCGCTTTCTCCAGCAATATGTCAAAAACCGGGGCATGAGCTATTTTCGTGATGTCGAAGATTGGCTGGGTGGCCTGCCGTATGAGTATGCTTCGGTCGATGAGGTACGCTCGTACCTGGCTCCAAAA
Organism: Nitrospira sp. CR1.1; assembly: GCA_014055465.1. Classification (NCBI taxonomy): domain Bacteria; kingdom Pseudomonadati; phylum Nitrospirota; class Nitrospiria; order Nitrospirales; family Nitrospiraceae; genus Nitrospira; species Nitrospira sp. CR1.1. Next base: position 15,072 of record WIAF01000006.1, on the reverse strand, counting down.
GGCTTCGATTTGATACGGATCAACCATGCCGCCTCCCACGGCTGCAATGAGTTTGTGTTTCAAAAGCTAAGCGCACAGGGCCGGAGGTGAGCGGGATGGGAAAGGTGCTGCTTATCTCGTGGGGTGTTCCTCCGGAGACAACAGGGTCGGCGATCATCGTCGGAAATTTGGCGAAACAGTTCACCCATGAGGAAATGATCGTCGTCGGGGAAAAACCTTCCGAACGGCCTTCGGTGGGCTGGAAGGAGGATTGGCCTGAAATCGTCTATATAACCCGAGGCTGGCCACCAGCGAGACGAGGGGCAAGGTGGTGGCGACGATGCCAGCTCCCGTTGTTATTGTTCCGGAGTTGGTATCTCGCCAGGAAACACCGGTGTACCAACATCCTGGTTGTATTTCCGAACGAAGAGTTTCTGTTTGTCGGGTATCTCACGGCAAAACTGACCAAAGCGCACCTCTATCCCTATTTCCATAATACCTTTGTGGAGCAGTGCGCTTTAAACAGTGTCCATCACCGAATCGCGCAATGGCTGCAATCGCGCGTTTTCGACGAAGCGGATCACATTTTCTTGATGAGTGAAGGCATGGTCGAGCTCTATCGTGAACGGTATCCGGAGGTGCCATGCTCAGCGTTGCTTCATTCTTTTAATGAAGACATTCCCGAGTTTGTTCCGCAGTCCGATCCGGCGTCACCGGTTCGGTTCGTGATGTCCGGCAACATTAACGCCTCCTGCACGGATGCGGCGACTCGCGTTTCGTCCGCCATTGCCCGGATCGATAGTCGGCTGACCATACTTTCCGGATCTCCGAAACAGTATCTGGATGAGCTCGGGATACTTCGCCAGGGGGTTCACTACGAAACGGTGTCCCGAGATCTTGTCCTCAGTCGTCTCAGCGAGGCAGATATCGTGATCCTCGCTCATGGCTTTAAGGGAAGCTTGTCTGAGGAAGAGTACCGCACGATTTTTCCGACGAAGACGATCGAGTACCTTATTTGTGGGCGTCCGATCCTGGCCCATGCTCCCCCCGATTGTTACCTGACGCGTTTTCTGCGCAGGCATCAATGCGCGCTGGTTGTCGACACCCCTGAGGAAGAGGCCGTCCTGGCGGCCGTTCGGCGCCTGCGCGAGGAGGCCGATCTGCGGACCTCGCTCGTCCGGAACGCCCTTCAGACTGCAAGACTATTCCATGCACCGGTTGTGGCGGCGGGTCTGCGCACCATCCTCGAGAAGAACGACAGAAAGTTGTACCAGTGACAACTATGTCAACCAGCGCAGTGCGGAGCAACGCCTGGAGCGGCGCTCCTACATCGGGCCTTGAACAAGGTCTTATTTTTCTGGCCATTGTCGCATTGCCCACGGAGAACCATTTCCTGTTCATTCCCGGCTTCAGCCTTCAATTTATTCTGTTCGGCATCATTGCCGTCTATGTTGCGTGGAATCGATTTCCTGAACTTTTGAGGACAGTCGGACATCCGGCATTAATAGCCGCGTACCTCTTTTTGACCGTCGGTTTTCTGCTGGAATGGACACACCCTCATCACAGTTACGATGAGTTGCTTCGTGTGGCCCAAATGGTCATTGGAGCGATTTTGCTGGCCTCTCTCTGCAGGGACCTCCCGGCCCTCAGGATGGCCTGTTATGGATATCTGGCTGCCGGATTGTGGTTATCGATCCTCTTGTTCATGACTTCCTACGGCGCGCTCAACGCGGCGACGGCGACCGATTTTCAGCAGGCCTCCCAGCTTCGCGCCGCGGCCTTTGAAGACAACCCATTGCAGGCCAATTTAAATAACATGGCCTTCGGCGCAGCGCAGGCGTCCGTTATCGCACTGTCCTGGGGATTGGTCACCCGGGCGACGCTCCCTCGTGGCTTCTTTATCGCCAGTGGACTAATTTGCCTGGTGGGCGCCTTCCTCCCCCTCTCGCGGAGCGGCGTCGCCATTGCCATCGCTTCCTGCGCGACGGTGATGTATGCCTTCGGCCTCAGGCATGGGAAGGGGATTCTCATCGCAGTCCTCCTCGTAGGGGCTGTGCTGATGTGGGTTCCCCAGGCGGTCTGGTCTCGCATGTCCTTCACGTTTGAGAAGCACGAAGGTAAGACGGAAGGGCGAGCCCTTGTATACGGGGCAGCCATCGATCATTTGCCCGAGTATGTCTTGACTGGTGTCGGCGCCGGAAATTTTTGGACACATTGGGGCCGGCGCACCGAATTTGCGAGCGATAGCGGCCGGGTCAGCGGGGCTCATAACTGTTTCATGCAGGTGACGCTGTACTGGGGTATCTTGGGGCTCATGGCGTTCCTATTGATCTTCTGGCAGACCTATCGTTGCCTCCCTCGCCATTCCAATCGAGAAGCGGCTGCCTTGGCCCTCGTTGGGATCGGTGTCTCCATCATGCTGTTTTCCATGGTGAGCCATAACATTTATGCGAAGGAATTTACGCTGGCCTTGGGCTTGCTGGTTGGCGCTCATCGCTGGATATGGCCGCAAGGCATTGTCTCTCCGTCATTCGGCACGGAGCGGCGAACTCCTCTCTATAGAACCTCCTAGGGTTTGGCCGCCACCGGGCTTACCGATGGGGGCACAGATGTTATCTTCTGTGCCGCAACAGGCCTGTCACGTGATCCAGCACACGCAGCGGCGGGAGAAACTGCGGGGGATGCTCAGTCTAGGACCGGCGTGCAGGGTCCGCATTTGACACTTCCGATCTCACTCAGGCTCACGGTTGTCTTGAAAACACGGAGTCCTTCATCATGATGTTGCTGCGCCAATCGACCCATCGCATGACGGTCCAATATCACCCTCGTGTCGGGTTCTTGTATGTGCCTGGTTTGAAGGCCCGTATTCCGAACGAATTGGGCGGCTACTTCGTCAAGACGAATTCGCTCGGCTTCCGGTCAGAGATCGAATTCTCCAAACCGCGCAATGGCCGCCGCCGCGTCCTGTTCTTCGGCGATTCCTATACGGCCGGGGACGGGTGTGACAACCACCAACGTTTCCCGGAACGCCTCGGCGAAGAACTTGATGTCGAGGTATATAACTATGGGATGTCCGGGTCCGGAACGGATCAGCAACTGTTGATTTTTGAAGAGTTTGCTCGTGAAGTTGAAGCGGATCTGATCGTGCTCGGCATTACCGTGGAGAATATCCAACGGATCACGGTCGCCCACCGGGAGTCCATCGATCGTGTGACCGGGAAACGCGTACTCGTACCGAAGCCCTACTTCACGCTGGACGAAAACCACCTGCAACTGAACCACGTACCCGTCCCCTTGGATCGACCGGGCGTCGACACAGCTCAAATGACTGCCGATGCTCGAAACGGTCTCGCCCGATGGGTCGATCGGTCCAGTAAGTTCTATCGAAGTTTGCCATGGTTGAATAGGGCCGGAGAGTCCATCCAAAGCCGGCTTCAGAAAGTACGGGGGCATCTTCTCCGAAAGAGCGGATTTCAGCCGTACCAAGGATACACATCGGCGGGACATGATGGCTGGAAGTTGATGCGGGCCATCATCGAGCGTTTTCACGCGAACACATCTGCCATCCCGCTCCTAGTCGTCCCGATTCCAACCTATTTCTTTTACCTCCATGGCTTGAAGCCGCTGTATCAAGATCTGTTCAATAGTCTGGAAGCGCCTGAGCGGGGGCTGCACGTGACCGATGTGACTACACGCCTGGCTGCATTGCCTGAGGAGATACGGGAGCGTCTCAGCTTTCGCCATGACAGCCATTTTTCACCATTCGGCCATGAGCAGGTTGCACACCTGCTGAAGGAAGACATTCTGGCGCGCGGACTTCTGCCTCAACCGGCCAAGAACAAGCCTGTGAGCCGGTCTCTCCAGACGGCGCCGGTCAGAAAGCCGACATACATCCTCGGACTGTCCTGCTTCTATCACAACTCCGCCGCAGCGCTGATCAAGGACGGCGAGATCATTGCCGCTGCGGACGAGGAACGCTTCAGCCGCATTAAGAACGATCGTGGGTTTCCGCATCTCGCGGCCAACTATTGTTTGGAGGAGGGAGGGATTCATCAGAGCGACCTTTCGTCGGTCGTGTACTATGACAATGCCTCTCTCACCTTCGAGCGCATTCTGCATACCTTGCTGGCCATCGCACCGAAAGGGGAGGAAGCCTGGTTGCGCGCGATCCCCTCTTGGGCTCGATACAAACTCCATCTGCCGCAACTGATCCGCCGCTATCTCCGCTATGACGGACTGATCCTCAATGAGATGCACCACCGTTCTCACGCAGCCAGTGCGTTTTATCCCTCGCCCTTCAAGCGCGCGGCGCTCCTGGTGGTTGATGGGGTCGGGGAGTGGGCGACTGCCTCGATCGGTGTCGGGACGGAGAACGGCCTTCAGATCCTGAAGCAGATGTGTTTCCCCCATTCCCTGGGACTCTTGTATTCCGCGTTCACGCAGTTTACCGGTTTCAAGGTTAACGAGGGTGAATACAAAATGATGGGGCTCGCCCCGTACGGTGAACCAAAGTACGTCGACACGATCCTCAAAAACCTGGTTGATTTGAAGGAAGATGGGTCACTGGAGTTGAACCTGGAATACTTCGCTTTCCTATCAGAACCGACCATGACGAAGCCCCGGTTCGGTGATCTGTTCGGAGGCCCGGCGCGGGAGCCTGAATCGGTGATTACTCAGCGGGAGATGGACATCGCCCGTTCGATTCAGGTGGTCACCGAGGAAGCAATCCTTCGCATGGCCAGGCACGCCCATACACTCACAGGTGAAAAGTACCTCTGTATGGCAGGAGGGGTTGCGCTGAATTGCGTCGCCAACGGTCGACTGCTACGAGAGGGTCCGTTTGAGGATATCTGGATCCAACCGGCAGCCGGTGATGCCGGCGCGGCGTTAGGGGCGGCTCTTGACGCCCACCATAATTATTTCGACCGGCGACCTTCGTCCATCGGCAAAACACGTTCACCGCAGGGGGGCTCCTACTGGGGGCCGGAATTTTCCGACCGCGAGATTCAAGGGTTTCTGGATACACACGGGTATCCGTATCGCACCCTGTCCCGTGACGAGCGCGCTGGTACGGTAGCCGCTCTCTTGGAAGAGGGGAAAGTGGTCGGACACTTCTCAGGCAGAATGGAGTTTGGTCCACGTTCCCTGGGAGCCCGCTCAATTTTGGGTGACGCCCGCAACCAGGACATGCAGGTGACCCTCAATCTCAAGATCAAATACCGGGAGTCCTTCCGTCCCTTTGCGCCGACGGTCCTGGCCGAGAAGGCCGGGGAATATTTTGATTTGGACGGGGAGAGCCCCTACATGTTGTTGGTAGCCCCCGTCAGGGAGGGCCGACGCAAACCGGCGCCTCGAGAGACTGGTAATAGCAATCTCCTATCGATCGTCAAACAAACCCGAAGCGACATCCCCGCCGTGACGCACGTGGACTACTCGGCCCGTGTTCAGACGATCCGTCGGGAGGATCATCCCCTCTACTACGATGTGATCGAAAGCTTCGAGCAACGGACCGGTTATGCGGTCATTGTGAATACCTCTTTCAACGTACGGGGCGAACCTGTCGTGTGCACACCTTATGACGCCTACCGTTGCTTCATGCGAACCGAAATGGACGTGCTGATTCTGGGCAATTGCTTGCTTATGAAGGGCGAGCAGCCCGGGTGGCCGGAAACAAAGGGGCATTTGGAAAAGCAGGTTGGGTCCTTGCCTCAAAACACGCCTGACGGATTCATGAAAGGGCTGCGACAGATTTACCAACGACAGTTTTCACCGATCGCTCTGGCGCCGTCGGGGCAGCGCTTTATCCGGATTTCGACAGTGTGGTCGCGAGGCGCTACCAATTGGGCTGATGTCACCGATGACCAGTCGCCGAAGGCAATCTTCTCCATCCCCGCGGGGATGGACTCGCCAAAACTCAACGCTGAAATCATGGCTCGAGCAATCAGCGAATCCTGGACACCGGGGCCGGTCACCGATGCCCTGCAACCGGTGCTTGTCAGTCTGCTAAAGCTCGGGCAGGAGTTTGCGACAACGGAAACCCTCGAAGAGGATGTGTCGGATTCCGTGTACGTCATGTTCTGATTACCGGCATGCCGGTCCTGGAAGATACTCACCGGGCCTATATTCTCATTGCCCCTTCAGGCCATTTCGAATCGCACGGGGATCAAAACCGTCTCATGCAACCTCGAATCCTCTACCTCATAGGCCAGCTACGGTTGGGCGGATATGAGCGGCAGCTCTACTATCTTCTCAAGGCTATTGACCGTCAGCGTTACAGGCCTGCCGTGGCGGTGTGGAATGCCGCGCAGGGCACTGCCTTTGCTGAAAAAATTAAGGCCTTGGGAGTTCCCCTCTATACGTTTTCTGAGCACCTTGCCGTCCACGAAAAAATGATGGGGCTGCGCCGGTTGGTGAAGGCGCTCGCTCCGGAAGTTGTGCATTCGTACAGTTTTTATACGAATTTTCCTGCCTGGTGGTGCACCCTCGGCACCAATATGATCTCCATCGGATCCATCCGGAACAATTTCCTGAGTGATCGCCAGCAAGCCGGCAATATCCTTGGACGTTTAAGCGCCCGCTGGCCCTCAATTCAGATCTGTAACAGTCTCGCAGCCAAGCAGGCGGTCGCAGAGGCGGCTGGGCCGTTCAAACCTTCGCGGTTGAGCGTGGTGCCTAATGGCCTGGATATTCAACATTTCAAGGCGACGTCAGATCTTCCTCGAACGCCGCAGTTGCTTGCCGTAGGCAGGCTCTACCCTCAAAAGCGTTGGGACCGGCTCGTGGAGGCCGTTGCACAGGTTCATAAAAGAGGGCTCTCTTTCCGTGTCCGCCACGCCGGTGAAGGGCCCTTGCGTCAGGCCTTGGAAGAGCAAGCCAAGGGTTTGGGAGTGCAGCACTTGATCGAATTTTTGGGCGTCCGGCAGGATATTCCGAACCTGTTGGCGCAGTCGACTTTCTTGGTTCACACGGCTGATGAAGAGGGATGCCCGAATGTCGTGATGGAAGCGATGGCCTGCGCCCGCGCCGTCGTCGCCACCGATGCAGGCCATTGCCCGGCTCTCGTGGAACATGGAAAGACCGGATTCGTCGTCAAGAGGGGAGACGAACACAATCTTGCGGACTGCATTGCGACGTTGATCGAACATCCTGATTTGGCCCTCACCATGGGGCAGACCGGACGCGTGAAAGTTGAACAAGAGTTCGGGCTCAACCAACTGGTCGATCGCACGGTTCGCACGTACGCAGAGGCCGGTTGGAAAGTTTAGGCGCAGCCTGATCCCTGTCGGGTGCAGGCCCCTATCGTATCACTCTGAAGCAATCAAGATAGAGAGCGTTCAAAGATGTGTGGAATTGCCGGGTGGTTAGGGTCCGTTTCCGATGGACAGCAGTCTGCCACGCAAATGGCGCGGGCGCTGAAGCATCGTGGACCTGACAGTCAGGGGGTCCGATCCTGGCCGGGCGCGACGCTCGTCCATACACGACTCAGCATCCTTGACCTCTCCCAGACCGGCGCTCAGCCGATTGCGAATCAAGACGAAACGGTGTGGGCCGTCTTCAATGGTGAAATTTACAATCATCGTGACCTTCGACGCGAGCTTGAGTCCCGAGGGCATGTGTTCAGAGGGCGATCGGATTCCGAGGTTCTGCCGCATCTGTATCAGGAGGAAGGACCGGGATTCGTCTCCCGCCTGCGCGGGATGTTCTCTCTGGCGATTTTCGATGTTCGAGCACAAACGTTGTTGCTCGCGCGGGATCGCTTCGGCATCAAACCATTGTTTTACGCGCAGGCTCCTCACCGCCTGGCGTTCGCCAGCGAAATCAATGCTCTCCTTACCTTGCCGGGGATCGATGACCGGCCTGACCGGCAGGCCCTGTACGATTTCGCGGCTCTCTTGTACATTCCTGCGCCGGAAACATTCTACAGGGGCATTCGCGCGCTCCAGCCTGGCGAAGTGTTAGAGGCGAGGCTGAGCCATGGCGATGTATCATGGAAAACGCGAACCTTTCATCAGTGGACTATCAATCCCGATCCGGCAATTACGGCGGTGCAAGCCATCGATCGCACTGATGCCTTGCTGACGGCTGCCGTTCAGCGGCAGATGGAAAGCGACGTGCCTCTCGGCGCGCTGCTCAGCGGAGGTATCGACTCGTCCCTCGTCAGCGCCGCCGCTCAAGAAGCGGCGAACAGATCCCTGCACACATTCAACGTACGCTTCTCAGAACAGGAGTACGACGAGACCTGGGCCGCCGTGGCCGTCGCCCGGCATATCGGCAGCGACCATACCACCTTGGATATGGATGAGATGCGAGGCACCTGGGATCATGTCACCGGCCTTCTGCAGCACGCAGGTCAGCCCTTTGCAGATACCTCTATGTTCGCAGCTCATGCCGTGTGCCGGCTGATGCGGCAACATGTGACCGTGGCGCTGTCCGGAGACGGAGGGGATGAGGCATTCGGCGGCTATAACACGTTTTGGCAGATCGCCAGGATCGCGCGATTGCAACGGTTGCCGGCTCCCCTGTTGCATGCGGCATCCCTTCTGCTCACGCCTGCGGCCGGATTAGGGATGGTTCCGCACAGGCTGTTGCACCGTCTGCGAGAGTTCGAGAATGCCGACGATATCTCCGTGATGCAGAATCTCTTTTCCTGGATCCGTGAAGACGAGCACCGCCGTCTTTGTCTCGATGAGGGAAAACAGCTGCCCATCCGGAGATTTTTCGAACCGAAGCTGGAGATTGCTCTTCCCCGAGGCGCCTCCCGCCTGGAGCGATTGTCCGCGGCGACCACAGAAACCAATCTCCGGCTGGTGCTTCCCAACGATTTCCTCTTTAAAGTCGACACGGCTAGTATGAAGGAAAGTTTAGAAGTTCGAGTGCCGATGTTGGACGAAGACCTCTTCGCGTTCGGGCTCACACTTCCGCATCGCCTCAAGGTGAGCGGCAGGACATGCAAGCTGGTCTTGCGCGGAGTGGCCGATCGGCGCCTCCCGCCTGCGGTGGCCCGGAAACCCAAGTGGGGCTTCTCCATTCCGATCGACACCTGGGTCGATGCGTCCTTCAAGGCGCGCGTGAGGGAGACACTTCTCGGGCGGGAGAGCAGGCTGCCTGACGTGTTTCGTCCGGAGGCCTATCGCCCCATCATTGAGGCCTTCTGTGGCGGACTGCTCCATCCCGACATCTCGCGGCAGGGTCTGTACCAAAGGGTCGTCATGCTCCTTTCCGTTCACCTTGCGTTAAGCAGCAAGTCCCATCCGATAGCGCTCGACTAACGTGGTGGGGAGCTCGGTGTTCGACTTGTTTACCCGGAATGTCACGGATGGGGCCTACGACTTGTGTGGCAATTGATCAGGAACGGCCAGGGCGAGGCCAACCGGAGTGCGTTCCCGATCATTCGGGCTTACTCCAACCGATCCCGCCGTACCGATAAACCTCTTGGCTCAGAGGACATAGATACCACGATGCGTGCTGTTTGTTTGATGTACCACGACATCATTGATTCCAATGCGCTTGAGGGAAGCGGATTTTCAGGCGTCTCCTCCAGCCGATACACCATAGAGCGAGTGGAGTTCGAGGCCCACATGGCCGCCTTGAGCAAGCATGTGAATGGCGGACCTTCACTGGCCCCGGATGTCCTGCAGGCCTGGCCGGAGAGTCCTTCCGTGATGTTGACCTTCGATGACGGAGGACGGAGCGCCTACACCACAGTCATGCATGTATTGGAGCGATACGGATGGAAGGCGCACTTCTTTATACCGACCGACTGGGTCGGACAACCACACTTTCTGAAGCCGGAACAGCTCCGGGCATTAAGAGCCAGGGGACATGTGATCGGCAGCCATTCACGCTCTCATCCCTCGATGATCTCCTCGCAAGCTTACGGCGCCATACTCAGGGAGTGGACCGACAGTGTGAAATGCCTCTCGGACATCCTCGGCGAGCCGGTGACCACGGCATCCATTCCCGGCGGCTACTATTCTCAAGAGGTCGCGGAAGCCGCTTCCGCCGCCGGCATTCGCGCCCTTTTTACCAGCGAACCCACCGGTCGTAGTCACATGGTTGGAAACACCAGAGTCTTCGGGCGGTATGTGATCCGGCGCGGAATGACCCCTGAACGGCAGGCCCGACTTATTCAAGGCCGGTATCTGACTCGAACAAGGGAACACGCATTCTGGATGTTGCGGAAAATTGCGAAGACATTCGGCGGGGAAGTCTACCTCAAGCTGAGAGCACTGACGCTGCACTGCTTGCAGAGTCGAGGGACTATTGTTAGCCGGAAACCGTTTTTTTGAGAAATTCCGATAAGGGTCCGACTCATCCTATGCGTGTGTTAATGGTCATCGCGCCCATGCCCGGCACCAACCTGCCGACCGTCTGGGCTAAACGCCAGATCGATTCTCTGAATGTGCTCGGCGTCGACGTCGACACCTATGTCTTCCACAACAGACGCTCCTTGTCGGGACTGATCAAAGGTGGTCTGGCCCTGCGGCGAAAGGCTCGCGAGTTTGGTGCCGATCTTGTGCATATTCATTTTGGAGCGGCTCAGGCGGTTGCAGGAGTGCTCTGTGCGGGGAAGCCCGTGATTCTTTCCTTCTGTGGAAGTGACCTTCTTGGCAACTACGATGAACAGGGACGCAGAACCTGGTCGGGCATCCTGTCCGGTATTCTCTCCCGCCTGGGAGCCCTCGGCTGTCGTCGAGCAATCGCAAAAAGCGAGGAACTCAAACACGCCCTTTCCTTGGCTCTATTGCGGCAGAAGTGCGCAGTCATCCCGAACGGAGTCGATCTCGATGTATTTCAGCCTGTTTCCCAGGGAGAGGCACGCGCGAGGCTCGGGTGGAATCATGAGGATCCGGTGGTCCTGTTCATGGATCGCAAGGGCGCCTGGGTCAAGGACCCAGAGCTTGCGCATGCCGCCTACCAGAAGGCGCGGGGAACGGTGCCCTCGCTGAGAATGCATGTCCTGGAACATGAGCCTGCTGAACGCATGCCGCTCTTTTTTTGCGCGGCTGATGCGCTGCTACTCACATCCCGGCATGAAGGATCGAATAACACCGTCAAAGAGGCCCTTGCGTGTAATCTCCCGATCGTCGCCACCGCCTGCGGCGATACGCCGGAGAGATTGCAGGGTGTAACCTGGTCCTACATCTGCTCTCGCGAGGCACAGGAACTCGGCGAGCGACTCGCTACCATCGTGACCGTACGAGAGCGAAGTAACGGCCGCCAGAATATTCGCGATTTGGCGGTCGATCGCGTCGCCCTTCGGATAAAAGCGTTATACGAAGAGGCCCTGGTCGGTCGTCAGGATCGGGGAACACTGAGGGTACATTGCGAGTGATTCTCCGTCTGGTCCCTCTCACCCGGGACCCGGTGAGAGGCTGCTGAGCCGTATAAGGTTTTCTGCATTGCGCGAGCGGTGCTGTTGAATGGCCGACTCACTTGTCAAACGTGCTATACCCATGAACAAGGTATCCCCAATCGGTGCTGCATCGACGACCCCTACCCTGGACGGGTATGCTTCGGCGTTGGCGAGGAGCGGAAGACGGGTGCTGCCTGGATTGCCTGGCACTTTCTGGATCAGGTACGAATCGTACGCCATGATGCGGGTCCCGACATTCGCGCTGAGGCCACCGTCTCCGGATGAGTTACGCAACGTTCTGCGACGCAGCCGGTCTACTGTGGCAACCTATCTCGTCGAACCGGACAAGTCCCATCCGGCAAATGCCTGGTTGTATGTTTGCCACGACAGATCCTACCGTCTGGAGAATCTCGGTGTCGCAGGCCGGCGGGATGCCAGACGGGCCGGCAGGAGCCTTCGGATAGAATTTGTGGATTGGCCGACGGTAATGGCTCATGGCTTTACGGCCTTCAGCGAGACCCGCACGCGTGTGGGTCTTTCAGATGGGACGTTCGAGCAATTCCAGAACAGGTTTCGCCAGTTCTCCCTCAATCCCTTTCACTGTGCCGTCGGGGCGTGGCAAGACGATTCCCTGGTGGCCTTCATGACGCTGGTCGTCGTTGACGATTGGGTGGAGATCGAAGGCAGTTTCTCCGCCGATGGCTCTCGAACCTTGTGCCCGAACGACGGTCTGGCACACTTCGTTCTGAGTCATTTTCTGGTCAAGCGTGGCTGTCATACGGTCAGTTACGGTCTCAGCTCCATCCAGGATGCGCATCAAGCAGAAGGACTACACAACTATAAGAAGAAAGTTGGCTTCGACGCCCGGCCGGTGCACAGGGCATTTCTCCTGCATCCGGTCCTGCGACCGTTTGCGAGTCCGCTGATGTTACGCGGGGCTAAAATGGTCAGTAACATGCTTCCGCACAATCGACTGCTGAAAAAAGCCAGCGGCGTGTTGGGGGCGCTGGCTGAGAATTCAGATGCTGCATCGAGGTCATAGCAGACGACCCCCATGAATATCTCGACACAACCTCATCGCTGCTACTCAATAAGTTCCAGCCGTTCCAGGAAGATCCTGCACGGCATCGGGTTCAGGCAGCATACAGTTGAGCCATTTCCCACGACGTCACGCTGAAATAATCTCAGCCTCCGATCCCTAACGGCGTATTGTTTAGCGCAGATGCGATTCAAGACAGCCATCGGGAAGGCTAATCTATCGCCCGAAGTGCTCCTGTTCGCCATAAAATAACCTTAGCGCTTCGCCTATTTGGATGCAGTTCATCGTGTCTATCATGATTCGAAATATTCTTGTCCTCACGATACCGTCTTGCGTCGTTCTTTTCCTGTTCTTGGAGTTCACTGCGACCTTTGTTGTGCCGGCAGCACAGTTTCCCTCTTACTACTACGACCCGGCCGATCTCATCCTCAGGTTTTCGACGACGGATCTTCGCGAGGGTGTCTTCACTATGGGGACGATGGCCCAGCAACGCGCTAGATGGCATATCAACAATCGAGGATGGAATAGTGCGGTTGATTTCGAGGAAACCAAACGCAGGCCGCGCATTGCGATCATCGGCGATTCTTATATCGAAGCGCTTCAGGTCGATGTAGAGACTTCACTTGCCGGCCGCTTGAGCGAGCTTGTCTCCCCGCAAGCGGAGGTGTACGCCTTCGGTATTTCCGGCGCACCGCTTAGTCAGTATCTTCAGATGGCTCGTTATGCCCGCAAACATTTTGATCCCGATATTCTGGTGATCACAGTCGTTCATAACGATTTTGACGAATCGCTCTGTTCGATTAAACGTCAGGCAGGGATGCTGTGTCTCGAAGATGACGGGCAGGAAATACGAGAGGCTGCAATCGAACCATACCAGCCAAATCAGATGCTTCGCGCGGCGAAATGGAGCAGCGTTGTCCGTTACGCCGCTACGAATCTACAACTCGCCTCCCGGTTGCGTGGCTTGTTCTCCAGCAAACGAACCCAGCAAACCTACAATGCCAATATTGATGTCGAACAGGCGAATGCCAGCAAGGTTCGCATCCAAAAAGCCACGGAGTATGTGCTCCGGACCATGCAATATGAGAACGGTAGCAAACCGATCGTTTTCATGATGGATGCTCCACGCCGGGACATTTATGCGGGCACTTTGAAAAACAGCTCCGTGGTATGGCTGAATGAGCTACTAAGGGCCGCATGTGAGGCAGTCGGAGTCCACTTCATCGACTTGACGGATGAATTTTCGCGACAGTTCGGTGTGACGCGCGTTCATTTCGAATCGGAGTACGATTGGCACTGGAATGAGACGGGGCATCGCACCGCAGCGAGCGAGCTGCATAAGCGACTAGGAGCTCTCGGATTGATTTGATCGTTCAGTTGCGCATGAACGGACTGCATCCATGATGACTCCGGAGGGAAAACAGCTGAGGCTCAGGAGCCGACTACGGGGTCGGCTCCTGAGTGAGGATCCCTCAGATCTCGGACATTTTGCTATCGGCTTCGTTATGGCGTTCCCCCTGAGAGAATGGGCCAGCCGCCGACCTGCGCCGGGCTTGAGATAATCGCGCCTGTTCCATTACGGACATCGCCGACAACGCGGGTGTCGACCGCGTCCCGTGGCTGCGCGCCAGACCGCCCCAGCACCTGTTCATAGGCTTGTAAGGCACTTATAGTCGTCGTTTGCGGGTAGGGGTAACGCACTGATTGCACGGCGATCCCGCCATTGTCCCCCCAAATAATAGCAGTTTCCGGCGCGGTTCCTGTCTGGCGGGAGCGCCCCACATTGTCCAGGACATAGATGCCGGATTGAGGACTATAGGTCATGCTTCCGATCGTGCGTATGACGTTGTATGTCAGATTAAATGGAATGCCGGACGGGCCGTCCTTCCAATAGTTGCCGACCATGTTGATTTTAACTGGCCCGTAGAATGGGGCAATCTGGGCACTCGATCCGTTGCCGTTGTAATCGACATTATTGACGAAATCGATCTGCCCGCCGGTGGCATTTGGGAACCGAATAAAGTTGTGGGCGTTCAGCGTTCGGATTACCGAGAGCGTTTCCTTGTTTCCCGTGCCGACCAGCAAGCCACGGCTGCCGCAGTTGTTGCAAGCAGGTCCGCTCGTCAGCCCCTCGCTGATTATGCTGTCTTGGATTGTTACGTTGTAGGTCCCGTTGATGACGGCGATCAGGTCATCCGTGCCCCAGCTCACGGAACAATGATCACAGATATGGTCGTGTGTGCCGGCTCCGGTTTCAGTACTCCGATAGGTAATTCCGTTGGCGTTCATCCCGCGTTCGATCCACGACCTCGCCCCTGGTCTGATGCGAAGATGCCGGATGATGGTGTGATTGGCACGCACGTCAAGACCTCCGTCCTTGAGCGCCACCGGCGCGGCACTGCCGTCGATGGTCAGGTAATCATGGCGTACGGTGATGTCGTAGGTGCCGAGGCTGATCGTCCCCGCCATGCGCAGCACGCAAGTCCGGGGGCCGGTTTCGACTTCGGCACATTGCCTGAGGCTACCAGGCCCATTGTTGTTCAAATTCGTCACATCGATCGTACGTCCGCCACGCCCGCCCTGCGCACAGCGGCCGAAACCTTCCGCACCCTCGAAGGCAAGCGGCGCCCCGTTCGGGCAGGAACCGCCTGTCGAGGAGGCCGGTGGCGGACGTACGATCGATGTGACGAATTTGAAC